>CBDTYC010000001.1:0-29741 GCA_965364495.1 uncultured Yoonia sp.
CGTCTCGACCCGGCGCTTCCAGGACCTGAAATGGGGCACGAAGAACCCGATCATTTGTCGTGATCCGGAATTCGGTCCCGTCCGGTTGCGTGCATTCGGAACCTATTCTGTGCGTGTCACTGATCCAGCCAAGTTCCTCGTCGAGATCGTTGGCACCGACGGTGAATTCACAATGGACGAGATCAGCTATCAGATCCGCAATATCATCGTGCAGGAGTTCAGCCGCGTGATTGCCTCTTCCGGCATTCCTGTCCTTGATATGGCTGCCAATACCGCCGATCTGGGCAAGCTGGTCGCCAGCGCGATTTCGGCGACAATGACGCAATACGGCCTGACAATCCCCGAGCTTTACATCGAAAACATCAGCCTGCCGCCAGCGGTGGAAGAAGCACTTGATAAGCGTACATCGATGGGTCTTGCCGGTGATCTGGGCAAGTTTACCCAGTATTCCGCCGCCGAGGCGATGACCTCTGCCGCCAATAGCCCTGCCGGTGGTGGAATGGCTGCGGGACTTGGCGCTGGCATGGGCATGGCGATGGCCGGACAACTGGCGCAGGGCGGGCCTTGGGGTGCAGCACCTGCCGCAACCCCGCCGCCACCGCCACCACCTGTCGAACATGTCTGGCATATTGCAGTAGCAGGCAACGTAACCGGCCCGTTTTCCAAGGCCGCGATGGGACGAATGGTCACCGACGGAAAGCTGAGCCGCGACACAATGGTCTGGACCCAAGGTCAGGACGGCTGGATGAAGGCCGAAGATGTCATTGAACTTGCCCAATTGTTCACCATCCTGCCGCCACCACCACCTGCCCCCTGACGTCGAAAAGGAGGCCATAAAATGGCCAAAGTACGCACTGGATACACTTTAACGCAGATCGTTTTGCACTGGCTTACTGCGGTTGGTGTGATCGTCGCCTTTTTGACCCACGACGCGATGGAAGACGCTTTTGATGCACTGCTGGACACTGGTGGCGCGCCCTATCCGACGCCACATACAATTGCCGGATTTTCGGTCTTTTTTCTGGTCGTTTTCCGACTGATCTTGCGGGCGCGACGCGGCGCACCTGAACCATTGGCGACGGGGTTGCAACGGCAGGCTGCTGTTTGGGGGCATCGTCTGCTCTACATGCTTTTGGGCGCCGTTCCCTTGCTGGGTTTCCTGACATGGATCGTTGGAATCACTGGCCTGTCGGATGTGCATGGCACCTTGGGCAAGACGTTGATGATTGTGGCGCTTGGTCATGCACTGGTCGCGATCTGGCATCAGTTCGGCAAAAAGGACGCAACCCTGATGCGAATGCTGCGTCCCGAAGGCAAAGGCTGACCACGTGCATGGCTTTATCCTGCTGTCATAGGAATCACTTATATGGCTGATGGTTCAATCTCCGAGGTGGAACACCGTTTTCCATGTGACAACTGCGGTTCTGACCTGCGGTTTGATCCGGCGCAAAACCAGCTGACCTGTGATCATTGCGGCAATACCGCCCCGATCGAAAGCAGCGGCCCATGGACCAGCAGCATTCGCGAACTGGACTTCGCGCAGGCAGTTGATTCGCGGCTTGCCAACGAGGACCTTGAAGAAACCCGCGTCACGACGTGCCCCAACTGCGGCGCGCAGACAGAGTTTGACCCCGACATCCACGCCGCGGAATGTCCGTTCTGCGCAACACCTGTGGTTACGGACACGGGTGCCCATCGACATATTAAACCGGGTGGACTACTGCCATTCGCGCTTGAGGAACGTGTCGCGCGCAAAGAGGTCGTCACGTGGCTCGGTAGTCTTTGGTTTGCGCCAAACGGGCTGACGGACTATGCCCGAAAAGACCGCAAGATGAATGGCATCTATGTGCCCTACTGGACCTTCGACGCCGACACCAAAAGCCAGTACACAGGGCAGCGCGGCACATTCTACTATGTTACCCAAACCGTTATGCGTGACGGCAAGCCCAAACAAATCCGCGTGCGCAAAACCCGCTGGCGCGCCGTTTCTGGCCGCGTTGCGCGATTCTTTGATGATGTGTTGGTGCTGGCGTCGAAATCATTGCCCAAGCAATACACTGACGGGCTGGAACCGTGGGACCTGTCAGCGCTGGAGCCCTACAAACCCGAATACCTCGCCGGTTTCCGCGCCGAAGGCTATCAGGTGGAAATGACGGACGGCTTTACCGAGGCGCGCGCCTACATGGACCGCATGATCCGGCGGGATGTGAAATATGACATCGGGGGTGACGATCAGCGTGTCGGCAATGTAAACACACAAGTCAGCGATGTTACATTCAAGCATGTGCTACTGCCGGTCTGGCTTGCGGCCTATAAATACCGCGGCAAGACGTACCGTTTTGTCGTGAACGGTCGTACGGGACGGGTTCAGGGCGAACGGCCCTACTCCGCATGGAAGATAGCATTTGCGGTCATTGTTGGACTTATACTTGCGCTTATTGCAGGATTTGTTATCGCTAACAGCCAATAAAGAACGGAAGGTCCAGCAATGATCCTATGTGCGGGCGAAGCCCTGATTGATATGTTGCCACGCGAAACTGCGGCTGGCGAGAATGCATTTGCGCCGCATGCGGGTGGCGCAGTTTTCAATACGAGTATTGCATTGGGGCGCCTTGGGGTGCCGGTGCAATTCTTCTCGGGGATCTCTACGGATCTGTTTGGCGATGTTCTGCGCGCGCAACTGGCGGCATCCCATGTTGATAGCAGCCCTGCTGCGATTTCGGATCGCCCTACAACGCTTGCCTTTGTGAAACTGACAGACGGACATGCCTCTTACGCGTTTTATGATGAAAACACGGCAGGACGGATGCTATCGGCAGATGATCTACCCGACGCAAAACCCCAGACCCTGTTCGTCGGTGGCATATCACTTGCGGTAGAACCATGCGCACAAGCCTACGAAGCCTTGGTTGAACGACATGCAAAAGACGCCGTCATCATGATGGACCCGAATGTACGTCCTAGCTTTATCGCTGATGAGGCAGCCTTTCGCGCAAGGATGACGCGCATGTTGGGGAATTGCGATATTGTGAAACTGTCCGACGAAGATCTGGCATGGTTCATGCCCGATGACAGCACCGAAGATGCCGCAAAGCGTCTTGTTGCCGGTGGCGTCAAGCTGCTTTGCATCACAAAAGGATCGCAGGGGATCACCGCATATACGCCCAATCATCAGGTCTTTGTCCCATCCGAAAAGGCTACGGTTGTCGATACCGTCGGTGCGGGTGACACCTTTAACGCGGGTGTGCTGGCCAGCTTGCATCACGCCGACGCACTATACAAAGACAAGATTGCCACTCTGGACGAGGCGACGGTCCGCGACGCACTTGCGTTCGGCGCAAAGGTCGCCGCGATCACGGTCAGTCGTGCCGGTGCCAACCCGCCTTGGGCATCAGAACTTTGAGGGCATTGATCCAACGCGTCAGCGCGGCTTCGGTCACTGTTGACGGGGCGGTCATCGGGGAGATCAAACAAGGCGTCTTGATCCTGATCTGCGCGATGGACGGCGACGATGCCACCAAAGGTGCAGCACTTGCGGCAAAAATCAGCAAGCTGCGCATATTCAAAGATGATTCGGGCAAAATGAACCGCTCGCTGGTTGATATCGGTGGTGCGGCCCTGATCGTCAGCCAGTTCACATTGGCTGCTGACACATCACGCGGAAACCGGCCCGGATTTTCAAGCGCGGCAAATCCCGAAACGGGCCGTGCGCTTTACGAAAGCTTTGTGAGTGATATGGCCGCTTTGGGTATTTCAACTGCGACAGGGTCTTTCGGGGCGGACATGGCGGTCAGCCTGACCAACGATGGCCCGGTCACAATCTGGATGGACGTCTAAGCGCTGCGCAGGCGGCGCAAGGCTGTTCCCATGGCGCCGACGGCAAAGATGAACGCCGCGACACAGATAATTG
This sequence comes from uncultured Yoonia sp., assembly GCA_965364495.1. Taxonomy (GTDB): domain Bacteria; phylum Pseudomonadota; class Alphaproteobacteria; order Rhodobacterales; family Rhodobacteraceae; genus Yoonia. The sequence goes on from CBDTYC010000001.1 coordinate 3,911, forward strand.
CAGGCCCTACCGTGGTATCGAAGATGACTGCCAGACGCAGGCCCGCAATAGCCGACAACGCCCCGATCGCCATAGACAACAGCGCCATCCGCTCTGGCGTCGCGGCGTAGTTGCGCGCAGCCGCAGCCGGAATAATGAGTAGGGCCGTTATCAGCAACGCGCCAACAACCTTGATCGCAACAGCAACAACAGCCGCCAATAACAGCGTCAGAACCAGCTGTTCGCGCCGCGGGTTGATCCCGGCCGCGTAGGCCAGATCCGGGCTCAGGGTCGCAGTGAGCATCGCTGCCCAATGCCACCAAAGAACGCCGACGACCAATGCGCCGCCGCCCCAGATCACAGCTAGGTCCGTGCGTGTCACACTCAGAACATCACCGAAAAGATAAGCGTCCAGATCAATGCGTTGCCCCGGGATCAAGGTGACAGCGACCAAGCCAAGCGCCAGCGCACCATGTGCCAAGACCCCCAGCATCGTATCGACCGCAGCACCCTGCCCGCTTAGCCCGTGGATCAGGATCGCCATAACTAACGCGACAATACCCACGCCCAGCGTAATCGAAGTGCCGAACAACAAAGCCAACGCGACGCCCAGAACAGCGGCATGCGCCGTTGCATCGCCGAAGTAAGCCATGCGCCGCCAGACAACAAAGCATCCCAAAAGCCCTGCAGCAATCGCCGTACCAACGCCAGCGAGGGCTGCACGGACCAGAAAATCATCCAACATCTATTCGGCTGCCTCGTGATGGTGATGCCCATTATGGTCATGGTTATGGTCATGGTCATGTCCGTGGTCGTGATCGTGCCGGTAAAGCGCCAGCGCGCCCCCCGTTCCCGTGCCGAATAACTCACGGTAGGCCGGTGCTGCTGATACAACCTCTGGCGTACCCTCGCAGCAGATATGACCGTTCAGGCAGATCACGCGGTCAGACGCGCTCATCACCACATGCAATTCGTGGCTAACCATCAAGACCGCACATCCCAGATCCTGTCGCACGGCGTCGATCTGGCGATAGAACGCGGCCGATCCAGGCTGGTCCAGGCCTTGCGTCGCCTCATCCAACATCAAAACATGCGGTTTGGACAAGATCGCGCGGGCCAAAAGAACGCGCTGGAACTGGCCGCCTGACAGCTCTGACATCTGCCTGTCACCGACACCTGCCACACCTGCTGTGCGCAGCGCATCTTGGGCAGCTTTTGCGTCGACGGCATGCGGTAGATTAAGAAACCGGTTCACAGTGATCGGCAAGGTCGGGTCGATATGCAGCTTTTGCGGCACATACCCGATGCGCAGCCCATCACGGCGCGTCACAGTGCCTTTTTGTGGTTTCAGCGCACCGATAATAACCCGCAAGAGCGTCGATTTACCCGACCCGTTCGGGCCGACAATCGTAACAATCTCGCCTGCATCAATCGCAAGGCTGACGTTTTGCAGGACACGTTGTCCGCCATGGCCAAATTCGATGTTGCGCAGTTCAATCAGGCTCATTGTGCGGCCTTTGGCTGGCAAGATGGGCACAGGCCCTCGGCTTCGATGACGGTTTGTTCAAGTTGGAACCCGCTCTGTGCCGCCGATTGTGCGAGGGCCGCTGTGGCTTCGGCTTCGGCGACCGTTCCGCAGGCGCGGCAGCTCATGCCCGCGGGGTCATGTGCAGCACCCGGCTGCGCGCAAGCGATAAATGCATTCAAGCGTTCAATCCGGTGAACAAACCCCTGTTCAACCAAGAAACCAAGTGCGCGATACGCAACGGGTGGTTTAGAGCCCAGACCTTCTGCGTCCAGTCGACCCAAAACGTCATAAGCGCCCATCGCCGCATGACTTTCCAACAGTATCTCAAGCACACGCCGCCTGACCGGAGTCAGCTGCACGTTGCGAATTGCACACGCTGCATCAGCCGCGTCCAATGCGGAACGGACGCAACTGCTGTGATCATGGCTGGCAAAGCCCAATGGGTCATGTGGCATCTGAAGGCCTTGTGATGTTATAACATACACAATATACCAAACGCGATTTCAAAGAACAAGGATGATCAGATGATTCGTTGGCTAGGTGTTTTTTGCCTTCTTCCCCTGCCCGCCTTTGCTGATGTGCCACGGGTTATCACGGATATCGCGCCCATTCACAGCCTGACCGCGCAGGTGATGGGCGATCTGGGGCAGCCTGATCTTTTGCTTCCTCCGGGTGCAGACCCGCATGACTTTGCATTGCGGCCCAGCGACGCGGGGCGGCTGTCCCAAGCGCAACTGGTGATCTGGGTCGGCGAAGGGCTGACGCCTTGGTTGGCGGAACCTTTGAAGACGTTGGCACCGCAAGCGGCACTGTTCAGCCTTCTGGACGCTGCGGGATGGGAACAACGCGAGGTGCGCGATCACGATGAAGGACATGACGAAGATCATGATGATCACGGCCATGCGCAAAACCACGACGAACATGATCACGGTGACATAGACCCCCATGCATGGCTTGACCCACAGGTCGCAGTGGTTTGGCTGAACGCTATCGCACAGGAATTGGGCACCGCTGATCCGGACAACGCAGCAATCTATCAAGCGAATGCCACGGCAGCAGTTCAGCAGCTGAACACAGTCGCGCAGGGGATCACTGCCCAGCTGCAAGGCCTTACCGAGCGCCGCTATGTCTTGCCCCACGACGGATATCAGTATTTCGAGGGGCGGTTCGCTTTGAACGCACAGGCCGCGATTGCAGGGATAGACGCGCGCGCACCAGGACCTGCACAGGTGGCATCCTTGCGTGACAGGATTGCCGAAACAAACGTGGTCTGCGTGTTCAGCGACGCCGAAATCGGTGACCGCTGGGCCGCGTTGATCACGGAAGGCACCGCTGCAAAAACAGCGGTCATTGATGGTGTCGGGCGCGGGCTTGATGCCGGTCCGGCCCTTTATGGTGATATGCTCAAGCGGCTTGCCGACCAGTTTGCAGCTTGCCTGGGCTGAGGCGGGTCAGCTCAAGATCGTACTAGAAATCAGTTGGTGCGCCGCCTTCGGCCTTGCGGCGTTCCACGAATGATTTCAGTTCTTCCTTGATCGCCTCATCCATTGGCGGTTCTTCGAAGTTGGCGATGATGTCTTTGAAAACACCATGCGCACGTTCGGCGGTCCAAACGCCGCCAGCGGCTTCCCAAGCTTCAAAGTTGCGCCAGTCTGACACAAATGGTTGATAAAACGCGTCCTCATATCGGTCCTGTGTGTGCTGGATTCCAAAGAAATGACCATTTGGGCCAACCTCTTTGATCGCGTCAAACGCGATATCATCGGGTGTTGTCGCCACGATTTGTGGCTCCATGTAGCGCTGGATCATCTGGATTACTTCGCAATCCATTACGAATTTCTCCGGGCTGGCGATCAAACCACCCTCAAGCCAACCCGCGGCATGGTAGACAACGTTCGTGCCTGACTGAACAGCAGACCAAAGTGAATTCGACGTTTCCCACATTGCCTGCCCGTCCGGCACATTGGCCGCGCAAACACCCGACGCACGCATAGGCAACCCGTAAAACCGCGCCATTTCGCCAGTCATTTGTGTTGCGCGCATATATTCGGGCGTACCAAAAGCAGGTGCGCCTGATTTCATATCCACGTTGCTGGTAAACGTCCCGATGACGCATGGCGCGCCCGGGCGGACATATTGGAACAGGGCGATCGCACTTAGCGCTTCGGCGATTGAAAGTGTCACAGCCCCCGACATTGATACAGGCGCCATCGCACCGGCGAGTGTGAACGGCGTTACAATCACCGCCTGCCCACGCCGCACGCAGCGCAGACAGCCATCGATCATCGGCACATCATGCTTGAGCGGCGACGTCGAATTGATGTTGGTGTACATATGCGGCTTGGAGACGAATTCTTCTTCGGTCAAACCACCGGCGATCTTGACCATTTCCATGACATCTTCGACGCGTTCCTTGCCCAGCGAATAGGCATGCGCGACCTTATCAGTGAGGGTCATCTTGTCGTAGACCACGTCAAGATGTCGCACCGACGCGTGAACATCCACAGGTTCGACGGGATAGCCCCCCGCAAAGTGGATACAGTTGAAATACTGGGTCAGCCGCAGCAAATTGGCGCACTGCGCACGTGTGCCAGAGACTTTCTTGCCAATTTCCATGTCGTAATAGTTTGGCGGGGACGAGACGTTGCCGAACAGGATGTGTTTGCCGCCAATTGTGATCTTGCGGTCCGGATTGCGCGGGGTGATATCAAATTGCGCCGGTGCGTGGCCAAGCATCTCCATGACCCAATCGCGCCCCATCCGGACATTGGTGCCATCGACCTTGCAACCGGCCTGCTTGAACAACTCAAGAGCTTCTTCGTTCAGGAATTCGATTCCGATTTCTTCCAGAATCCGCATCGCGCCGTCGTGGATCGCTTGTACGCCTTCTGGGCCCAGTGGCTCTGTCGGGCGGTCGGTGTTGACGGGCAATCGCCAAGGCATTTGCTCGATCGCGGCAGTGCCACGTCTGTTCGCTGCCCCTGCCCGTCCACCACCGCGCCGCCGTGTTTTGCCTGTATCAGCCATTTGCACACCTCATCCTGTCTGTTGTCAGCATTGCAAACTGATTTGGCCAACGGTGCCGAGAAACCGACAAATAGTGTCGGATTCAGAGTGGCGTCAGCTTTTGTGATTTCAACCAGTCAGGTATGTCACCGATGTTCGGCAGAATGACATCGGCAAAGGGCGCAAGTTCACTGGCTGGCGCGGGTCCGGTCAGAACCCCGATCGTGCCCATGCCTGCGCTGCGACCCGCATGCAAATCATGGGTGCTATCACCAACCATGATGCAATCCGCAGGTGACAATTTCGTCCGGGCACAAAATGCCAGCAGTTGCCCCGGCGCTGGTTTGCCACCATGGCCACTGTCGTAACCTGCAACAAAGTCAAACAGGTCAATAATCCCCGCCTTTTCCAGATGCGCACGGGCGGGCGCCTCGGCATCATTTGTTGCAAGTCCCAGCTTGAACCCCGCTGCACCAAGCTGTGAAAAGTACGGCTTTAAGGGCAAGGCCTCTTGCTGCGGAACCAGCGCGGCAGCGGCGTTCATCCGTCCCAGAAGCGCTTGGCGCTCAAGATCGGGCAAAACGGATATGATGCAATCTGCGACCTCTCCAACGGTCGCAGCAATCACCACGCTTCCCGCCTGAAATCGATTGGCGTGGGTATCATAGCCCAAGACATCAGCCAACGCGTCGAACATATGGGGGGCATCCTTTGTTTCGGCCTCGAGCATCCCCCGCGCCCAAGCGCCCCACGTCGCGTTGAAATCGAACAACGTACCGTCTTTGTCGAAAATGATACCTTTGATCATGGGGCGTCCTTGTTCTTCGTGCATTGACACCGGACCCTGCCCGCAAGACGGTGTCAATCACCATGTTAAAGCTTCGCTCTTACCGCAACCGCCCGATGCATATGGGGCCTTTCCCGCTCGAGAAATTGCGTCGTCAGGAGGCGGTCGATCTTTCCGGACTTCCCCCGCAGAAAAGCCTGTCATTTCGCCGCCCCGATGATCCGCGCAGCATCGTCAACGCCATGCAGGATTACCAAGCCATGCTGGACGCCACCCGCGATGGTATGGTCAAGCGCGAATTTGCAGAAATTCCGGACGACCTGACCGAACGCGCCAACCATCTGAAGTCGTTCGGCTATTACTGTGACGCCAGCATGGTGGGCATTTGCGAAATACCGGCGCAGGCTTGGCTGGACGATCCGTTGACCAATCCCGACGTCGACCGCTTGGCCGACAAGTTGCGGACAATGCAACCGGCAACGCTGGCGGCCGGCATTGACGTGATCATGGCAGGCTTGCGCGACAGCATGGCATTGCCCCCGCAAGACTGCCGTCATCATACCCATGCGTTGGTATTTCTATATGACTACCCCCGCGCACCCAAACCGGACGAGAGTGGCACGGACTGGATCAAAGATGCTTTGCCGCAGCGGGCCTGTTTGCGCGGCATGGAAACCGCAGTGACCCTTGCCAGCTACATCCGCACACTGGGGTACGATGCGCGTGCGCATTCGATGGCGGCTTCGGATGTGCATCTGGGCGCGTTGGGCGTACAATCCGGCTTGGTAGCGATGGAAGACGGTGTTCTGACCAACCCGTTCACTGGTAACCGGTTTGGGTTGGCGGCGATTACAACAACGTTGGCCATGACACCCGACCAGCCGATTATCCCTTTCCAGAAACCGCCACGCAGCTACCAAACCGGCCTTGGCGATCACGCGGCCTCGGCCCGCACCCGCGACCCCTACGCCCGCCGCGATTTCGCGAAGGGTGCGCATCCATTCGAGACCCTCAAACGGGTCGCAGAGCCCACGACCTACATCGACCGGCCCAACGTGGCGCGGGTTCCCAAACGGGCAAATATGTTTGCACGCGCCTTGTTCGGCGATATGGGAAAATCGGTTCAGGAAGCGACCAAGAACGGAAATTATGTCCGCAAATCAGCCGCGGCCTTTGCGTTTCGCCCCTCGTTGGGCGCATTTGTGCTGCTGCAAGACGGCGATGCAGCCCCCGAGAAAACCACAGACACCCCGCAATCCAATGCGGCGAACATAAAGGCCGCGCTTTACTTTCTAGGGGTCGATGCGGTGGGGCTCTCTGCCTGCCCCGACTGGACTTACTATAGCCACGACGCAGCGGGCAGACCGATCACCCCGTACCATGACAACGCAATTTCCATGATCATCGACCAAGGCCACGAAACCATGGAGGGCGCATCAGGCGACGACTGGATCGCTTGCGCCCAATCCATGCGCGCCTATCTGCGCTTCTCGCTTCTTGGCGGGGTTCTGGCACAGCACCTGCGCAACCTTGGGTATACAGCCCGCGTGCATTCGGTGATGGATGACGAGGTCCTTCACCCGCCACTCTTGCTATTGTCCGGTTTAGGCGAAGTCAGCCGCATTGGTGAAGTCATTCTGAACCCTTTCCTGGGGCCACGGCTCAAATCCGGCGTTGTCACGACAAACATGCCGATGACGCATGACAAACCTATCGACTTTGGTCTGCAAAGATTCTGCGAGGCGTGCAACAAATGTGCCCGCGAATGCCCTTCGGGCGCGATCACGGCCGGGCCAAAGCTGATGTTTAATGGCTATGAAATATGGAAATCCGACAGCCAGAAATGCACGACCTACCGCGTCAGCCAAAAAAATGGTGCGATGTGCGGGCGGTGCATGAAAACCTGCCCGTGGAATCTGGAAGGGCTCTTTGCAGAGGCGCCGTTTCGCAAACTGGCAATGACCGTTCCGCAAGCCGCCAAGGCACTGGCAGGACTGGACGACAAACTGGGCAAAGGCGCGATCAATCCTGTCAAGAAATGGTGGTGGGACCTCGAGATGGTGGACGATGGCGCCTACCGCCCCGCCCGTCACCCAGTGAACGCACGCAGCCTGCAAAAGCACCTGAAACTGACCTTCGCGGATCAAACCTTGGCAGTTTACCCCGCGCCACTTGCGCCGCCACCCTATCCCTGGCCTGCCCCGATGGACCGCGAGGCCGGGATTGCCGCCTATGCGGCGATGATCCCCGCCGCCGAGCACCGCAAACGCCGTGCAGACGGCATAGTGACCGAACATATCTATATGCCAACCAAGGGCGACGCACCTGTGATCCAGGTTGTGGTCACATCAGTCACAAAGATGACCGAGGCAGTAACCAAATACGAATTCTCGTTGCCAGACGGCAGCAGTCTGCCGCCAGCGACCGCTGGCGCGCATATCGATGTCCTTGTTGCGCCAGAATTCTTCCGACAATATTCACTTAGTGGCGATCCGGCTGATCAAAGCAAATATCAGATTGCAGTCCTGCGCGAAGACGCGGGGCGAGGCGGATCAAAGCTGATGCACCGCATTTTCTCGCAGGGGCGGCGCGTCCATGTTTCGCGGCCTATCAATCATTTTCCATTGGCAGAGGACGCAACGCGGACCTTACTGATGGGCGGCGGCATCGGCGTCACACCGATGATTGCAATGGCGCACAGGCTCCACGCTATCGGGGCCGATTTCGCGCTGCATTATAGCATACGCAGCCGCACCGACGCGGGTTTTCTTGATGATCTAGCGGCAGTGCCTTGGGCTACAAACGTCCATCTGCATATCACCTGCGAAGGCACGCGGGCTGACCTTGCCTCGGTCACACAATACGTTGATGGCGCACATATCTACACCTGCGGACCCGATAACTACATGACTGCCGTTCTAGATGCCGCTGCTGCGAACGGGTTCCCCGAAGATGCCCGCCATCTCGAGTATTTTGCGGTTCCAGAGCAGCCTGAATATGAAAATCACCCCTTTTTTCTGGAACTTGAGGACGGCCGCAAGATTGCTGTCCCGACAGATCAATCAGCGTCCGATGCACTTGTTGCGGCAGGCGTTCATGTGGACGTGAAATGCGCTGACGGGCTTTGCGGGGTCTGCAAATGCGCCGTCATCTCAGGTGACGTGGAACACCGCGACTATGTCCTGTCGAAAAACCAGAAAGAGGGGGCAATGATCCTGTGCCAAAGCCGCGCAGCACAGGCAGGTGCAACGCTCAAGATCGCGCTTTAGGTCCAGTTCACCTGTTCGGCCCCGGGCAATGCGTATCGTGCGCGCAATGGCTGATCGTAATCAAGGCCGACTGTGTCGCAAAATGCGATGACCCATGCATCGTCCATCGTGACGAAATCCAGCACAGCGCCTTGAAATGCAGGTTCCGCCGCGCGGTCGCGCAAGTCGTCCACCGACCCACCGGTCGCTCCTAGAAACGTAGGGCAAAGATCATCATTGCCGACCAGCCACGCAAGGGCCTGAAGGGCTATGATCTGTGCTTGGTCCTGCTGCATGATTTATCCTTAATACGGTCGAAACTGTTTCTTAACCATTAGAGCAGAAAATGCATCCAAGGAAATGAGGGGTCGCCTCAGAAAGGATGTATCAGATGCCCGCGCGAATACTGATCTTGGATGCAATAGCGACCAACCGCATTGTCCTGAAGGTAAAAATGCAGGCAGCACAATTCGAAGTGGACGCCTGCGCAAACCGCGACGATGCTTTACGTGCGATATCGAAAAACCGGCCAGATCTTGTTCTGGTAAACGTAGCCGACCCCGCAGCGGACCATCACGCATTCTGCAAAACCTTACGCAACACGCCGGAAACCGCTTCGATCGCTTTGATAGCAACCGGCATTTCTGACACAGCGATGGCCCGCTTTGCCGCACTGGATGCCGGTGCCGATGATGTTTTACCGCGTCCGATCAACGAAACACTTCTGCTGGCACGTATCCGCAGTTTGCTGCGCGTCCGCAGCGTTGGGCAGGAACTGGTGCTGCGCGACAGTACAAGCCGCGCACTTGGCTTCGAGGACACCCGTCAGAGCTTTGAAATACCGGCAAGAATCGCAGTTATCACAGCATCTCCGGACACGCAGTCCGGAAACATCGCTGCACTGTCCCGCGACCTGCGCTGCCCTGTCGTCACAATCGGGATTGAGGCCGCATTAGGCGCAGATACACCGGCGACCCCGCCAGATCTGCTGATTATTGATGCCTCCGCCAACCCCGATGACGAACGGTCCATGTTTGGCTTTGTCTCTGATCTGCGGTCCCGCAGGGGCACGCGCTTGGCATCACAGTTGATCATCGCGCCCCGCGACCAGCCACAAGTGGCTGCCCTATTTCTTGATTTGGGTGCAGATGACGTAGTGGCCCACGACGTGTCGCCGGCCGAACTATCGTTGCGGGCAAAGGCTTTGATTCGTCGCAAGCAACAACATGACCGATTGCGCGCTACCGTGCGCAGCGGGCTGCATGCCGCGATCACTGATCCACTGACGGGCCTGTATAATCGTCGCTATCTGGCACCGCATCTGGCGAAAATGGCCGATCAGGCCGCGGCGTCTGGCCGTGAATTCGCTGTTATGATGCTCGATATCGACCATTTCAAAGCGATCAATGACACCTATGGCCATGCCGCCGGCGATGGGGTCCTGATCCAGATTGCCAACCGCCTGCGCGAGAACTTACGGGCAATTGATTTGGTTGCGCGTGTCGGTGGCGAGGAATTTCTGGTGGCCATGCCCCGCACCTCCGTCAGACAAGCCAAACTGGCCGCAGATCGATTGCGACGTATGGTTAACAATGCACCTTTTACAGTGGGACGGTCGCGTCCGGCGATCAATGTCACAATTTCCGTTGGCGTCGCTGTCAGCAACGACGACGTCAAGGTGGACACAGCCGTCGCAGAGCTTTGTGATTGCGCGGATCAGGCGCTTTATGCTGCAAAGTCGGCGGGGCGCAATCAGGTCGCCATGGCCAAATCAGCCGCCTGACGGATTTGGTGGACGTGACCGGACTTTTGAAAGCTCTTGTAGCAGTTGATCCGCGAATTCAGCGCGCCTTTCAGGTGTCATCTGGCTGATTGTTTCCAACAAGGCGTCTTGCGCCTTGATTTGAACCGCGGCCATTTGCGCGTTCTGCTCTGTTAAATATACCCGCAATGCTTCCGGATCAAAGGGTTCGGCCTTGAGTGCATCAACAATGCCCACCAGACGCCCGCGCACATCGAAATTCCGCACCGTACGGTCCTGGCGCAGACTGCGGCCGACGTCACGACGTTCAGGCGGCGCAAGAGCGCGGGAAATCGGCCCCAGTCCTAGATCAAAGCTGCGCGGCGGTCCGTCCCCCAAACGGCCGGAAACGAGTGATCCCGTGACCACCCCGACCACGGCCAAATTCAAGGCCAAAGAACAGACCAGCACAATCCGCCACATGCGACTTGGTCCTGCTCCTGACTTTTCTTGATCAACCATCTACCGACACCCCCGTATCAAACGCAAATTCCGTTGCGAACAGATCGATGCTGATTTCGTCGCCAACAAGCGACGCCGTCAAATCCTGCACCGAACTGGGGGGGGCGACCCCGATCCACACACCGGCTACAGTCGCGGCAGCCAATCCGCTGACGGCAGGCCAGCCACCCAAAGCATCCAGAATCCGCCCCCACAGACCATTTGGCGTGGCTATCAATGCAGGTTGCATTCCGGCTTGCACATCATCGGCATCGGCCAGCACACGCGCCAGCAAGGCGTCGCTAGGATGCGGGTCTTGCTCACGTGCCTGCGCGAACAGATCCTCCAGGATTTCGTCATTCTGGTTGGTCATCATCATACCCCAGTTCTGCCTTTCGCCCCGCCATTAAATCGGAAAGGGCCCGTTTTCCGCGTGCTGTCAAACTTTCCACGGACCGCACGCTGATGTCCATGATTTGCGCAATGTCGGGATTGGATAACCCCTCCAGGTGTCGTAGCGATACCGCCTGCGCCTGTCGTTCCGGCAATTGCGCCAATGCGTCGGCCAATGCCGTCATGCGCGCACGCGTCTGCATTTGTGCAGGAACGCCCGGACTGTTGTCCAAAGGCTCGCTTACCTGATCAAGCGAAACCGCCCCGCGCCGCTTGCGCAGCCTGTCGGTACATAAATTGGCCGTCACGCCGCTTGCGCAGCTTATCGGTGCAAAGGTTCGCTGTCACACGGTAAAGCCATGTGCTGATCTGCGCTTCGCCCTGACGCCAGTCAGGCGCAACTTTCCAAAGGCGCATCATCGCGTCTTGGGCCACGTCTTCGGCCTCTGACGGGTTACCCATCATACGGGTAGCCTGTGCCAGAACCCGCGGCAACAAACGCGCTGTCAGATACCGCGCTGCCTGCCTGTCGCCATTGGCGAAAGCAATCAACAGCGCATCGTCAGGGGCGCCTGCAAATGGGTCTTGCGGTACGGTCATCTGTCTTTGTGCTAGCCCGATTGATTGCCACTGGCAATTGGCTGAGGGCTATGCGCCCCCAGCCTGATTTGTTTTAACCGCGATCGCGTTTGCCATGATCCCGACGGCCGCCGCGATGGTCTTTGGCGGTCTCGTACTCTTCTTGCGATATAACGCCATCACCGTCGGCATCGACATGTTCGAACATGCGCTCTGCACGGTCACCGCCACGGCGGGGCATTTCATCAAGTTGCAGGATGCCATCACCATTCTCGTCGTGGCGTTCAATCATACGAGCGGTGCGGTCACTGGCACGATCACCGGCCGCAGCAATCAGTTCGTCCGCGGACAAGCCGCCATCGCTGTTCGTATCCACATCGGCAAAACGAGCCTCGCCTTGCGCTTGCAGTTCCTCAAGCGAAAGTGATCCGTCACTGTTCAAATCAAGGGTCGCGAAATCCGGACGTTCGCGGCGATCTTCAGCTTGCGCTGCACCTGCGGCCAAGACCACACCTGATAGAAGGGCTGCCATCAAAATCTTGCTTTTCATTGTCTTTCCTTTTGTTTTTTTCATCGCAGCTTTTGCGCTGCTGACCCCTTTCAAACGCGCGGTCGGCACCTTTCCGTCGCAAAATTCTCAAAAAAGTTTGCAGCACATGCGACTGTCAATTCCGCGGCCCCCCTTTTCAACACGCGCCTGTTGGTCCATGTGAGGGACAGATGACGGAGAAACCTGATGTCAGACGCACATTTCACAACCGACGACCGCCCCACCAAGCAAGCCGTAATCCGTGGCTTGCGCCAGCGCTGCCCTTGCTGCGGCGAAGGGCATTTGTTCACGCGCTACTTGAAAGTCGCCGACAACTGCCCGTCGTGCGATGAAGAATTATTTCACCACCGCGCCGACGATGGCCCCGCCTATCTGACTATTCTGCTGGTCGGGCATGTCCTTGGCTTTGTGATTCATTTCATGTGGGTGTATTTCCGGCCAGAGGCCTGGGTCATGGCATCGACGTTGACCGTGGCGGCTGTTGCGCTGTCACTCTTTCTTTTGCCGCGCATGAAAGGCATGGTCGTCGGCATTCAGTGGGCGCGCCGCATGCACGGGTTTGGCCACAACACCTAACGCCAGCAAGGGGCCATTATGGACAAGACCGCCATTCGCGATGCCTCTACGATTATTGTTTTGCGCGATCCACAGACAGCGCCAGCCGTCCTGATGGGTCAGCGCGGAGCGAATGCCGCCTTCATGCCGGGCAAGTTTGTGTTTCCAGGTGGTGCTGTTGATCCAAATGACGCCAAAGTCCCTGCGACCCCGGTCAACGACATGGACGACACGCGGCTGACGCTGGAAAGCAAACTGCCACCGCTTGCCCTCGCGGCTGCCGCAATCCGCGAGTTGTGGGAAGAAACGGGGCAGATATTGGGTCACACCCGGACTTGGATGGACCCGCCGCCGGGGTGGCGCGGCTTTGCGAATGCAGGCTATGTGCCAGATGCTGCGGCATTGCAGTTCTTTTTTCGCGCTGTCACCCCCGTAGGTCGCCCCCGCCGTTTTGATGCACGGTTCTTCTTGGCCGAAGCGGGTGATTTGCAGACGAACCCCGATGATTTCACAAACGCCGAGGACGAGTTATCCCATCTGCAGTGGGTGCCTTTGGCTGATGCGCGCCGCTTTGACTTGCCGTTCATTACGCAGGTCGTACTTGCCGAACTGGGCACCCATATCAAACGCGGCGGGCCACCCCCCAGCGTTCCCTTTTTTCGCAATGATGACGAGGCGCATTTGGTCAGCCGCCTTGCAGGCAGCCCATTGCTTTAGGTCAACAAGACCAGCAGCACGATGCTGAATGTCAGCAGCAATAACCCCTGCCATTCGCGTTTGCCGATCTTTTCGCCAAAGACAAATGCACCGATCATCAAAGAAAAAAGTAGCTCGATTTGGCCAACGGCATTCACATAAGCCGCATTTTGCAGCGTGAAGGCCGTGAACCAGCAGATTGAACCAATCATACTGGTGAAACCAACCAAGCCCGCAACCCGCCAAGAAGCAAGGACACGCGTGATTTCCCCACGTTCACGCCATGCCAGCCAAAGGGCCATCGCAACCGTTTGAAAGGCCGTCACAATCGCCAAGGTGACAATTGCCCGATAGAACACGTCGCCGTCCCCAAGCGACAATGAAGCCCCCCGATAGCCGTTGCCCGAAATACCAAACAGCACCCCTGCCCCCAGCCCCAGCGCAGTTGCGCGGCTGAAAATCCGTTTATGCCAAGGTCCGACCCCGTCTGGCGCGTCCGACAAGAGCAAGACACCCAGAAGCCCGATCAACATCGCCATGATAGTGAAGGTCGTGAACCTGTCCCCCAGTATCAGGAACCCGAAGAAAGCACTTAGCAGGACTTCGGTCTTTTTGAACGTGATCCCGACCGCAAAGTTGCGACGACTGAAAAGTGCCACAACACACATGGTTGCAAGGATCTGTGACGCGCCCCCTGCAAATGCATAGGGCCAAAAAGCGGTTGGCAGGTCTGGCCGGCCCTGTCCCGTTCCTGTCGCATAGATGATCGCGATGACGGCCACCAATGGCGATGAATAGACAAATCGCGCGAAAGTCGCCCCTGCCGTGGACAGGGTCATACCTCTCAAATGCTTCTGAAGCATGAACCTTAAGGTTTGCGCTATCGCAGCGCCAATCGTGATCGGGATCCAGAGTTCCATCCGCCCCCTATGCCCCTATTCGGCTAGCGCCGCCAGAGCGGGTGCGCGACTGTATCTTTGGCGGTCAAAAAGTAACGCCGCATGACCTCGCCGTAAGAGGCATAGAAATACCCGCCGTTGCGCCGCAGGTAATGCGCTTTGCGTGACCGGTACAGCCTAGGCAGTTGGTACCAGGCCACACGCGGATGCATGTGATGCACCACATGCAGGTTATTGTTCAAAAACAGAAACCCGAATATTCCGCCACGCTCGACAATCACGCTGCGGCCACTGGCGCGCGCGTGGGCCTGATGTTCCAGAAATGTCCGCAATTTCAGGATGGACATGCCCAGATATGCGGCGATGAAGTACGCCCAGAATGGCATTGGCGAGGCAGCGACGACCAATCCAACTGCCGAAACTGCGGGCAGATGCCACAACCATGCGCGCTGCACTTCTTTGTCGCGGATGCGCCATTCGCATATGAAAAAACTGACCGTCCCGATTGCTGGCCCGAGGGTCAACCGACCTGCAATCGTATTGTTGAAACGCAGTAGAAATTGCACTGCGCGCGGCAACCTTTCCCAGACATCACCAGCAAGGTAGTTGCTTTCCGGATCGTCATAGGGGTCGGTAATGACCTCGTTGTTGTGGTGAGCCAAGTGGGTGGTCTTGAACCGGGCATAAGGGACCGTCAACAAAAGTGGTGGCCAGATCAGCAGATCATTGCACCATTGCACGCGAAAAGGATGCCCGTGGATCACTTCGTGCTGCAAAGACGCATGCAGCGCGATCATGATCCCGCAAAAGACGACACCAACCGGCAGGGGCAAGGCCCACAACGAGGTCGCCCAACCGGCATAAGTTGCCAAAATCAATAAAAGTGTCGGCCACTCGAAACCCAAGCGAGCCGCTATCTTCTTCTGTCCCATAATCCAAAGCTAGATGACCGCAAGAAAACGAACCATTCAGAGTTTGGTTCACAAAACACGCAATTTGTGACTATATCAAAATATGGTGATAAAAATCGACAAAAGAGCACGCGCGCGACTGTTTCGGGACCGCCTGCAAAGTGCAATGACCGTTGCCGACATGACGCAAAGCGCGCTGTCGCGCCAAGCGGGCGTTGATCGTTCGACGCTGTCGCAACTTCTGAAAGATCAGGGCGCGCGTCTGCCAAATGCGCAGTTGGTTGCCGAATGCGCGGCAGCATTGGGGGTAAGCTCGGATTGGCTCTTGGGTCTTTCGGACCGCCCCGAGCAGGCGGCCGATCTGGTCGCGTCCGCGATTTCGATGACCGAAGCACCGCGTGCGATGATTGATGATCAGATATTTGCCTGGCACCAAGAGGCCAAAGGCTACTAAATACGGCATGTACCCGCAGGCCTGCCGGATATGCTAAAGACGGTTGAAATGCTGCATTGGGAATATGCACCCGCGATCGGCAAGACCATCAATCAAGCGATTGGTGCAAGTACCGACCGGCTCAACTGGATGCGCAATGCCGGATCAGACTACGAAATCGCGATCACGACGACCGAGCTGGCATCTTTCGCGGCTGGCACCGGTTACTATGCGGGGCTTTCTACGGGAATCAGGCGCACGCAGCTGGCGCATTTCCGCGACCTGCATACGCAGCTTTACCCTGCCCTGCGCCTGCATGTATTTGATCCGCGTTTGCTTTTTTCAGCGCCTGTAACAGTCTTTGGCCCGCTTTTGGCGGTGATCTACATTGGCCGGAACTACCTTGTGTTTCGCGATACAGAACGAGTGGCCGCGATCACGCTGCATTTTGACCATCTTGTCAGGCAAGCATGTGTCGGTCAGCGCGAACTGACCGCCTACTTTGATACGTTGATTGCCAACGCCGACTAGCTACGCACACCTACAGCTTTGCCGGCGCCTTCCGGTGTCGGTAAGGCAGCATTGGCCTTTGCGACTTTGGCGAGTGTGGCGGCTAACGCAGGTGCGGGTTCGGATGCGCGGCGGGTCGCAAGACTGACGTGGATCAACATGTGTTCGCCGGTCGCTAGCTCGCGGTCACCTTCGAACATCCGGTGGAAAAGGTGCATTTTCTTGCCCGCGCCAGCCAAGACCTGGGTTTCGACACGAATGACCGCGCCCGCGCGAACCTCGTCGAGGTGGCGAATGTGCGTCTCGGCCGTGAAATAGCTGCCGCCCGTCGCGATGTAATCTGCGTCACAGCCAATCAGCAACATCATCCGGTCGGTGGCATCACCAAAAACCTGCAAATAACGTGCTTCGTTCATGTGGCCGTTATAGTCGGTCCAATCAAGCGGGACCGCGCGGGCGACCGTGACAATTGGAAGGCCCAGATCGTCGGGCAATCTGACATCGCCTTCAACCCGTCTGTCTTGCGCATTAAGCAGCGCACCCGCGCCCCAGTTCTGCGCCTTCAGACCGCGCAGAATAGTGACCAGATTGTCATCCCGCGCCCTTTCAAGTTCGCGGATCGTATATTTGCCAGACTGCGCGTCCGATTGGTCCGCGACCATATCAATCAGTTCGTCGGTCAGTTCAGGCACGTCCATCAGCTTGGTCCATGGCCATTCCAGACATGGCCCGAACTGTTCGATAAAGTGCCGCATGCCCGCTTCGCCACCCGCAATGCGGTAGGTTTCAAAAAGGCCCATCTGCGCCCAGCGCAAGCCAAAGCCATAGCGGATCGCATCGTCGATTTCTTCCGTCGTGGCGATGCCGTCTTTGATCAGCCACAAGGCTTCGCGCCAGACCGCCTCGAGGAAACGGTCAGCGATGTGGGCGTCAATTTCCGCGCGCACATGCAGCGGGTGCATGCCGATACCGGTCAGGATGTCTTTGGCCTTTTGCACAATCGCGGACGAGGTTTGCGCGCTTGGTACAAGCTCGACCAACGGCAGCAGATAGACCGGATTGAACGGATGCGTCACCACAATCTGTTCGGGACGCGTTGCGCAATCCTGCAATTCTGACGGCTTAAAGCCGCTGGTTGACGATCCGATCACCGCGTCGTGCGGGCAGTGTTCTTGCAGCGTTTGATACACTTTGCGCTTTAGGTCCAATCGTTCAGGCACGCTTTCCTGAATCCAGGCAGCCCCTGCGACGGCAGACGACATCGTGTCGTGAAAACTTAGCTTGCCTTCAGGCGGCAATGCCACATCAGCCAAACCCGGCAAAGAGCGGCGCGCATTTGCCAGCACTTCCGTGATCTTGCGCTCGGCTTCTGGGTCGGGGTCGAAAACGCGCACGTCCCATCCCATCAACAAAAAGCGCGCGGCCCATCCGCCACCAATGACCCCGCCACCGATTATCGCTGCTGATTGTGTCGTCATGTTCTTAACCTGTTGGCTTGTCGTCGGGATGGTTGAATTCGTCGGCAGGGACAGGCTCGCCGCGCACACTGGGGTCGCAAGCAACCATTGCTGTGTTGCTGTCACGGATGATCAGGCCGCCACGGGCGCGGCATTGCTCAAAGGTCATGCGATTGCCGATCACCATAAATTCACGCATGCCGCCACCCGAAGGCGCCGTCATTGTGCCGGTGCTGGTGCCTTCACAGGCTGCGAGGGCCAAAATACCCATCAGAATAAATCGTTTCATTGTGTCATCTCCTCTAGGCGGCTGAGGTCATAGCCATTGAATGCAAGTATGTCACGCGCCGCGGCCAGGCGGTCGGCCCGGATGTCAGGCGTACGGTTCAAAATCCAGCCGGAACGGCCATTGGGCGCCCCGACCACGGCGGTGCGGTAATCTTCATCTGTCCAAAGTACCCAGTAATCAGCAGCAACAAAAGGCACGGAGGCAAAACGCACCTTCAGACGCGCAGGTCCTACGATTTCAGCTGTGCCGTTGATGCGCGATGTCTCGTTTCCGCCTGCATCGCGGCAGATGTTCAGGACGGACAATTGCCCGTCATCACGCAATCCATATTCGGCGGTTACACCAACACAACCTGCTTCGAACAGGACAGGAAAGCGGGCGACTTCGTGCCAAACACCGGTGTAGCGTTCCGGCTCAAAAACAGCCTTTGACGAAATGGGCACATCGGTGTCGCGGTAAACTTCCAGAACGCCGCAGCCCGACAGCAGGAATGCGGCGGCAAGCAGCGCCCTCATCTGGAAACTGGTGCGCGTTTGGTCAGGCCAAGCTTGGCGCGGACCTCGGCGGGCCCGATCACTTTGGCTCCGAGGTTTTCAACGATCCCGGCAGCGCGTTCCACCAGTTGCGCATTTGTCGCCAAGACCCCGCGATCCAGCATCAGGTTATCTTCAAGCCCGACACGTACGTTACCCCCTGCAAGAACAGAGGCTGCCACATAAGGCATCTGCGACCGACCCAGACCAAAGGCCGAAAATGTCCAGTCATCCGGCACATTGTTGACCATCGCCATAAAGGTATTGAGGTCATCAGGCGCGCCCCACGGCACACCCATGCAAAGCTGTACCAGCGCGGGGCCATCCAGAACCCCATCCTTGACCAACTGCTTGGCGTACCAAAGATGGCCGGTGTCAAAGGCTTCGATTTCCGGTTTTACCCCAAGCGCTGTCATCATGCGTCCCATCGCCACCAGCATGCCGGGTGTGTTGGTCATGACATAATCGGCTTCGGCAAAGTTCATCGTGCCGCAATCAAGCGTGCAAATCTCTGGCAAACATTCGGCCACATGGGCGACGCGCTCTGTCGCGCCAACCATGTCTGTACCCGCAAGGGTCGGAAAGGGCTGCTCGGTGCCGCCAAAAATGATGTCACCACCCATGCCTGCGGTCAGGTTCAGAACCACATCAACCGCAGAATCCCGAATGCGGTCTGTGACTTCGCGGTAAAGTGCCAGATCACGCGACGGCTTGCCTGTCTCGGGATCGCGGACGTGGCAATGCACGATTGCAGCACCTGCTTTGGCCGCGTCAATCGCGCTATCGGCGATCTGCTGGGGTGAGCGGGGAACGTGGGGACTGCGGTCTTGGGTCGATCCCGAACCCGTCACAGCGCAAGTAATGAAAACTTCACGATTCATCTGTAGCGGCATTGCAGTTTCCCCTTATCGCAACCGTCAAATTCAGGTGACCCTTGCCCAAAATCTGTCACCACACAAGGCGCAATTGCGCCATCGTGTGATAACAGTTGAGATACGGAAAAGCGGGGCTGGAGTACGCTACCTAGTATGGCATCGGATGAAGCTTATGGACCGCGTCGATCTGTGTGATGACCTCGTCAGCCAACTCCAGATCTTTACCGGCCAATATCTGGGTCAGCTGATCCGACGTCGTCGCACCAAAGATTGCCGACACCGCAAAGGGACGCGTCCGCTGCCATGCCATCGCCATATGCACCGGATCAAGCCCGTGCTTTGCGGCCAGATCCAGATACGCCTGCACCGCAGGCCAAAGCCTGTCTGTGACACGACCACCCAAGTTGCCGTTGATCGACAAACGACTGCCCTCAGGAACCGCGCCGTTCTGGTATTTGCCTGTCAGCAAACCACATGCAAGCGGCGAAAATGACAACAGCGTCACGTCTTCATTCACGGCCATTTCGGCCATGTCGGTATCATAAAGACGACAGAGCAGAGAGTATTCGTTCTGCACCGATGCCATGCGCGGCAGCCCTGCGGCCTGCGCCTGATCGATCCATTTGGTCATGCCCCAAGCACTTTCGTTGGACATGCCAATGCTGCGGATTTTGCCCGCTTTGACCATGTCGCCCAGCGCCTCTAGCACGTCCATCATGTGATCCATGGTCTGCTGACGATTCTGACCTGACGGATCATACCTCCAGTTCTGCCGGAACATATATGATCCGCGAATGGGCCAGTGCATCTGATAAAGGTCGATAACATCCGACTTGAGCCGCTTGAGCGATGTGTCAACAGCCTCGCGAATGACGGCGCCGTCATAGCCGCGCCCTTCGCGGACCCAACCGGGGTTATCGCCCGAGACCTTTGTCGCGATCACAACCTCGTCGCGCCGTCCGGTTTTGGCGATCCAATTGCCCACAATCTCTTCTGACAGGCCGACGGTCTCTGCGCTGATCGGATTGACGGGGTACATCTCTGCGGTATCGATAAAGTTGATACCCGCATCCAACGCCATATCAATCTGGGTGTGGGCGTCGTCTTGCGGCGTCTGATTTCCGAAAGTCATTGTGCCAAGGCACCATTCGCTGACCATAATGTCCGTGCGCCCGAGTGGAAGTTGTTTCATAGGGTCCGCCTTAATACCAAGTTTCGACGGCAGACCCTAATGCGCAGATGCGCAAGGGCAAGGTGCAAAGACGACAGCTTTGGTCGATTATGCCCTAGCAAAACCACTGATACAGGCGCATAGCTTGCGCATGCGGATGCTTATCTCTTTTGCGGCCCTGTTTTTGTCAGTGGCATTGTTGCAACTTTCATCTGGGGGTGTTGGCCCGCTGGATGCGCTGACCGGACTGGAGCTTGGATTTTCACAGTCTGCGGTCGGTTTTCTGGGATCCGCCCATTTCTTGGGTTTTTTCGTCGGTTGTTGGTGGGCCCCGCGCCTGATGGGCAGCGTCGGTCACAGCCGCGCTTTCGCGACCTTCACGGCAATGGGCGCAATCGGTCTGGCCGCACACGTTATTGTTGCCGATCCGTTTTTCTGGGCATTGTTTCGGATCGCATCGGGGATCTGTGTGGCAGGCTGCTACACTGTAATCGAGGCATGGCTGCAAGCCAAAGTCACCAACGAAACACGCGGTCGCGCCATGGGATCTTACCGCATTGTCGATATGAGCGCGTCGTTCATTGCCCAGTTCATGATTGGCGCACTTGCCAATCTAGAGACCTACATCGCCTACAATATCCTGACGATCTTGTGTTGCGCGTCCCTCTTGCCGCTTGCGATCACGCGGATGCCACAACCCGAGACACCCAAAGCGACCAAATTGCGCCCCTCACTTGCCTGGGCGTGTTCGCCGTTGGGTGTCGCGGCTGTTCTGGTCGCGGCTTTATCAAGCGCCTCTTTCCGGATGGTCGGCCCGATCTATGGCCAAGAGGTTGGATTGAACGCCAACCAGATCGGCTCGTTCCTCGCGGCCTTTGTCGCGGGTGGCGCAATTGCGCAGTATCCGATTGGGTGGATTGCCGACAAATATGACCGCCGCTGGGTGATGATCTGGCTTTCTGTCGCTGCCGTTGTGTCTTGCGCCCTGACCGTGACCACGTCAGGCCTTGGGTCCACCAGCGTTCTGATCGCATCATTCCTGTTTGGCCTGACGACGTTTCCGATCTATTCAGTCGCCACTGCGCATGCGCATGACTTTGCGACCTCTGAACAACGTGTCGAACTGTCGGCTGCGCTCATGTTCTTTTATGCGGTCGGCGCGATCGCGGCCCCCTATGTTACCTCTGTTCTAATTGCAAACTACGGCCCATCTGCGTTGTTCTACTTTATTTCTGTCGGGCACGTGCTGTTGGTAGTGTTCGGCCTGTCCCGCATGCGCGTGCGCCGCGCGCCGCAGGAACGGACCCGCTATATCTATGCACCGCGCACCAGCTTTAGCATCGGGCGACTTTTGGGGCGCAGTCGCGAGCCTTAATTCCATGCGACATCTGGCATCTGGCACCCTACCCCGCTAGATAGTGGCCAAACCTGCAAGGACGAAGCCATGGCCCGCCATCTGATTACTTCCGCCATTCCCTATATCAACGGGATCAAACACCTTGGTAATCTGGTGGGTAGCCAGCTTCCCGCGGACCTCTATGCGCGCTATCTGCGCCAGCGCGGGCATGAAGTCCTGTTTCTTTGCGCCACCGACGAACACGGTACCCCTGCGGAACTTGCGGCTGCCAAAGCAGGCAAGCCGGTCGCAGATTACTGTGCGGAAATGCATGAAGTTCAAGCCAGGATTGCAGACGGATTCCGGCTGTCTTTTGATCACTTTGGACGGTCTTCCAGCCCCCAGAACCATAAACTGACCCAAGCTTTTGCCGGTCGTCTGGCTGAAATGGGTCTGATCCGCGAAGTCACCGAAGAACAGGTCTATTCCGTCGCCGATGGCCGCTTTCTGCCGGATCGCTACATTGAAGGTACCTGCCCTAACTGCGGCTTTGAGAGCGCGCGCGGCGACCAGTGTGACAACTGCACCAAGCAGTTGGACCCAACCGATCTGATCGACGCCTATTCCACGATCTCTGGCTCAAAAGAACTGGAGGTCCGCGAGACCAAGCACCTATACCTGCGCCAGTCAGAGCTGAAAGACGACCTTGCCGCGTGGATCGAAAGCAAAAAAGACTGGCCGATCCTGACCACTTCGATTGCGAAAAAATGGTTGAATGACGGTGATGGTTTGCAGGACCGTGGCATCACACGAGACCTTGACTGGGGCATTCCTGTCAAAAAGGGTGACGAAGACTGGCCCGGCATGGAAGGCAAAGTGTTCTATGTCTGGTTTGACGCCCCGATCGAATACATCGCCTGTGCGCAAGAATGGGAAGACGCCGGCAAAGGCACTGATTGGGCGCGCTGGTGGCGGACGGACAAGGGCGCGGATGACGTGACCTATACCCAATTCATGGGCAAGGATAACGTGCCTTTCCATACGCTGTCCTTTCCTGCCACGATTTTGGGCAGCCAAGAGCCATGGAAACTGGTCGATTACATCAAGTCGTTCAATTATCTGAACTATGACGGCGGCCAGTTCAGCACATCGCGCGGGCGCGGCGTATTCATGGATCAGGCGCTCGAGCTTTTGCCGCCAGACTATTGGCGCTGGTGGCTTTTATCGCATGCACCTGAATCGTCGGATGCCGAATTCACCTGGGAAAACTTCCAGACCGATGTGAACAAGGACTTGGCCGATGTTCTTGGCAACTTTGTTAGTCGGATCACTAAGTTTTGTCGTTCAAAGTTTTCCGAGACCGTTCCCGAAGGTGGCAGCTTTGGCCCCGCCGAGGAGCAACTCGTGGCTGATCTGACGACGCGCCTTCGCGCCTATGAAGGGCACATGGACGCGATGGAGGTCCGCAAATCAGCGGCAGAATTGCGTGCGATCTGGGTTCTCGGCAACGAGTACTTGCAGGCCAACGCCCCTTGGACGACCTTCAAAACAGCCCCGGAAACGGCCGCAATGCAGGTCCGGCTCGGGCTCAATCTGATCCGGATATACGCGGTGCTGTCCGCGCCGTTCATTCCTGATGCGTCAAAGACGATGATCGCAGCGATGCAGACCGAAGATGACGCTTGGCCGACTGACGTGTCCGCCGCATTGCAGGCTCTGCCTGCGGGTCATGCATTCACAGTGCCGGAAAACCTGTTCCGCAAGATCACAGATGAAGAACGTGACGCATGGTCAGAACGCTTTGCAGGGACGCGCGATTAACGCCAACCCTGCCACGGTTTCAAAGCGGCTTGCTTGGCCGCGAAAGTTCGGGTCAATAATTCGGGATCGTATTCCGTCGCGATCCAATCCGCGATTGCGATCGGCGAGGCCGCATTGCGGGCTTCATAGGTATCAAAGAAGTGATCCAGAATACCGGTCGAACTTCGCCGAATGTGCAAGAATCGAAAGCTGAGTTGCTTGCGCGCCTCGTCAAGCGGCTGCCCCTCGACAACCATCAGGTAGAGCGCCGCAGCAAGCCCCGTCCGGTCGGCACCCGATTTGCAGTGAATCAGGAACGGCTTCTCGATCGTCTCAAAGGACGTAAGTAATTTCCTCGAGGCTTTCTTGGATGGTGCCTGACGAGCCGAGAACTTAATATCAACCAAGGTCAGCCCAAGTGCTGCACAGCTTTCGACCTCGAACAGGTAATGCGGCTGCGAGGCGGCACCGCGCAAATTCAAAATGGTCTTGATGCCCTGCGCAGCATAAGCCTTGAAACGGCGATGGTCTGGATGATTAGCGCGATATACGCCCGGGGCCACTTTGGCGAAGTTATGCCAGTGTTTGCGCAGTATGCCGTGATCAAGCCAATCGAAATGCAGCTGCGATTTCCTGCGCTCGTTCGGGTCGGTGATGTCATGTCCAAAAGACGTGCGAAATGCACGTTCCTTTTTCCTGAGAGATGAAATTACCTTGCGCAATGTGCTCTGCTTTCTCGCAACATGCCGTTCATTGTACCATGGGCACTGGCAATGCAAGTCCAGGGGGCCTGTTTGACACAATTCGACAGGCACGACAGTGCGGCGGCAACCTCCCAAGGCAGGCAGAAGACTATTGCGACGGCAGATGATCTTTCAGTGCTTGCGCTAGGTCGCCATCAAGGTTGCCGACAGTCCCCATTTCAAAGCGCGGCGCCTTCCACCCCGTGGTGGTCGCCTGAAAATGCCAATAGTGAGCTACCGAAGTGCGCGTAAACGCAAATAGCGGACCCGCGGGACGATGCACAGCGAGCACAAATCGATCTGCCAGACGACCTGGCACCAGACACCATTTGGGGTTGCGGCACAGACGATCAGGATCGGTATGGCTATGCGCACGCTGCGGCTGTGGATCCGACGCCTCTTGTGCAAAGGCCCATTTCCCAAGGAACGACACACAGCCGGTATAGTGCGCGCGCGCCGTGTCGAAGATCGTGCGATGCGGACCCGAAGACGGCATCGGCTGCACAAACTCGTCGACATCAACTGACAAAATGCCACTTGCTTGCCCCAAAAACCTTGCACGCATCAGATTGAGCATCGCGACTTGAAGGTACTTGGCTGGCGCAACAAAGCGCCCCCCTGCGCGATCTCCGTAAGGGAACGGCACTGACACAACCGCAATCCGGGTCAGCGGCGTCTCTGCTTCAAGCCGCACCACTGTTTCCTGCATCAGATCAGGGTTTGACCCGTTGTCCAACAAAACAAGCCCTTGAGCACCATGGGCCGACGCGTGATAGTTCACCCAGTCAACAATCCACTGAGCAGGTGTGTCCTTGACCATTGTGATCATCGTATCAAGGCCTGCAAAAAGTTCTGTTGCGACCGGATGCACAGGTAGCGGCAGCTGCATCCCGTCAATCTCGACTGTCAGCACACCGCGTGCACCTTTGGGCAAATCAAGCCGTTCAAACCGCAAGTACCGACGGCGACGAAGCCGGACAGGAGCGCCATTCAGCCGCAAGCCATCACGCAATAGCGGCCAGAGATTCAAGAGACGCGGACAAAACAGACTGATGCGCCGCGCGTCTTCGACCGCGTCATAAACAAGTGTATGCGCATCAAATTTGGCCACATAGTTTTCTGTCCGCTGCGCCACTGGCAAAGGCATTTCGCGACGGAAAGGGTAGTTTTCCGGTAGTCGCAGACCGCTCAATTCTGGTGCAATCAAGCGGGGCAAGGAAAGAGCAGTTGGACGGGCTTTTCTCATCAGTGGCTGGTCCATTTTCTGTTGGTCAACAATGCGGGGTTTGTTCGCAGCAATACGTCAACGGT
>CBDTYC010000002.1:0-29602 GCA_965364495.1 uncultured Yoonia sp.
GCCTCGGCCGGATCTGTCCCGGCGGAGTCTTCCCCGCCGGAATAACCGACAAAGCCTATTTCGCCCTCGCAAGATATGCCCGCATTATGTGCCATTTCAGCTATTTGCAGGGTTTCTTTAATGTTCTCGGCAAGCGGTTTGCGTGAACCGTCAAACATCAAAGAGGTAAAACCTGCGTCCAGCGCTTCGGAACATTCGTCATAGGTATAGCCATGATCCAGATGCGCCACGACGGGAACGCTGGCTTGCTCTGCCAGATAGCGGAACATCTTGCCCAAGATCGGCAATGGCGTATGTGCGCGACACCCCGGCCCAGCCTGCAAGATCACAGGGCAGTTTTCGGCTTCGGCAGCGGCGACAAACGCCCGCATGTCTTCCCAGCCCAATGTCACCAAACCACCAACCGCATAGCCATCGCGCAATGCCGGTTGCAGCACATCTTTTAATGTTGCGAGGGTCATTTGAACTTGGCAATCATGTCTTTGATGCCGGGGATCGTTTCGACCTGATAGGCATGCGACGGCTGGAAGAACTGGACAAGGCTGCGCTGTGACAAACCGCCCAAGATGGTGAAGTAGTACATCTGATAGCCCGGCAGCACCGCACAGGGGTGGTATCCACTATCGAGACAAATCGTGGACCCATCAACGATATGATAGGCGTCGCCCGCTTTGCCGTCTTCGCGTTGCAGCATCTGCACACCAGATCCGTGATTTGGCTTAAAGCGGAAGTTGTAGGTCTCATCATGGCGCGTTTCTTGCGGCAAACGGTCGGTGTCGTGCTTATGGCTGGGGAAACCGGACCAACCGCCCTCGCCCACAGTGAAAAGTTCCGACACAAGCAAGCGACCGACTTTGCCGTGATATTTCGTGCCCAGAATGTGCTTGATTTTGCGATGGGTCTTGGTGTCGTCCGACCCGTATTGCACCTTGTCCAACTCGTCCGCGCGTACAGCAAAAGCATCCAGCACTTTGTCGTAGCGTGCGCCGCACACAAAGACTTCGGCCGCGTCAGAAGTACAGACCATTTGCGCCTTGACGCCAACGGGTACGTAAACACCTTCGGGTTCACCGTCCCAGACATCTTCGGTGCGCTGCCCAATGCCATCGGCCCTGAACCCTTCGATGTCGATGTCGACGGTGCCGGTTGCGGGTACGATGCAAGTCTCGTAGCCCGGCACCATATATTCAAAGGCCTGGCCTTTGGTCAGTTTCACAATGTTGAAGTAGTTTAGCGGAACGGTCGGGTCATCCACATCCACAATCGGTTTATTCTGGTTATCGAACGGGGGGATGTGCATAACGTTTTCCTTTTATCAGGCGGTCGGACCGGCGTGTTCGGCCATAAATCTGTTAAGTGTTGGTGTATCGGCCATAGCGGGTGCGCAACCTGGGCGGGACACTGTGATAGATGCACAAGCCGAACCGCGCAAAATCGCGTCGCGCAAGCTTTGCCCGCAGGCCAATCCGGTGACAAGGCCTGCCATAAAACTGTCACCTGCCCCTGTCTGCTTCATTGCCTCAACCGGCCAGATGCCGGTGTGGATTTCCTGCCCATCTGCAAATGTCACAGCGCCTTTTTCGCCCATTTTATAGACAACAACCGACGCCGTGGTTTCAGCCAGCGCGCGGGCCTTGGCGAGGCCCTTGTCGCCGCCGCCAGCCATAAAGCCGAACTCTTCGTCGTTGCCGACGATCATATCAGAGGCGGCGGCAGCACGGCTAAGAACGTCTTCTGCCTCTTGCGGCGATGTCCACGAATAGGGCCTGTAATCGACATCAAAAATGATCGGCAAACCGGCAGCTTTGGCGCGGTCAAAGGCTTCAAACGTGGCGCTGCGCGACGGCTCCGCCGCAAAGACGGTGCCTGCGGTGATCAGCGCACCGAACTTGGCATAGTCAACAGCTGCAACATTGCCTGAGTCCATCTGGAAATCCGCAGCCGCATTGCGATAAATGACGTTGCGGTGGCCTTCAACGCGGCTTTCGTAGAACGCCAGCGAATTGCGGTATTCGCCGCCAACGGGCGTCACATATTCGGTACCGACACCGTAGCGCTCGAGTTGCCCGATGCAGTAGCTGCCGATGCTGTCGTCGGACACGCGGGTCACCAACGACGCCTGACCACCCAACTTGCAGATGCCTGCAGCAATATTTGCAGATGATCCACCAAGTCCGACAGTGACGGTTTCTGCATCTTCAGCAGCGACGCCCGGATCGGTAAAAAAGTCGATTCCAGCGCGGCCGACGATGACAAATCTATTGGTGCGGATGCCGTCAAGAAGTGCCGTCATTTATACGCCTTTCCGCTGTTTATGGCGCGAGGATTCCCAATCAACATGGGCGTCGCGGACTTTGTCCGACGTCGTGATATGCGGTGTACCGACTTCCCACCATGCATGACCTTCCGTTGTCCAGCCTTCATAGGGGTCGACCTTCATGCAAATCACATAAGTCCGGTCTGCGGCCTTGGCGCGCAAGAATGCAGCCTCGAGTTCGGCTGGCGAACTGACAGTTTCCGCATCGGCACCCATAGCGCGTGCATGGCCTTCGAAATCGACGCCAACTTGACGGGTGGCCGTTGGTGTGTCTGCGATCAGATTGTTAAAGCTTTCGTTGCCAGTGTTGTTCTGCAACTTGTTAATGACCGCAAAGCCGCCGTTGTCCAGAACCAGTACGATCAGCTTTTTGTCAGTCAGAACAGATGAATAGATGTCAGAGTTCATCAACAAATATGACCCGTCGCCCGTGAATACGATCGTGTCCTTCTCTGGTTCCATCTGGGCCTGCGCAATGCGTGCGCCCCAGCCGCCTGCGATCTCGTAACCCATGCAGGAAAAGCCGAACTCAACATCGACTGTACCGATATCAAGTGTTTTCCAGTTCGCCGTAACTTCGGCAGGCAAGCCACCTGCGGCTGCCACAATACGGTCGCGTGAATCACAAAGCCGGTTCACTTCGCCAATCGCCTGCGCATAAGACGCGGGGCCGTTGCCGACGCGGGTATTCTCGGCGACGTAGTCATTCCATTTTGCCCGCGCGTCCCGTGCGTAAGCGGTCCAGCTTGCGGGCGCCTTGTACCCTGCCATCTCGTCGAGCAACGCCTCAAGCCCCAGACGGGCATCGCCGACGACTGTGGCTGACATATGCTTGGCGGCATCATGCCGCGCTGCATTCAGACCGATGATCCGCGCGTCATGGGCAAACGCAGTCCACGATCCTGTGGTGAAATCCTGCAATCGCGTTCCGACGGCCAGAATAACGTCGGCCTCTTGGGCGATTGTGTTCGCGCAATCAGATCCCGTCACGCCAATAGGCCCAATATTGAGCGGATGATCATGGACCATATTCGCACGTCCGGCGATGGTTTCCACAACCGGGATCCCTGCCCCCGTGGCAAAGGCTGTCAGCTCTGCTACAGCGCCGGAATACTGTACACCGCCACCGGCGATGATCATCGGGCGCTTGGCCGACCGCAAAAGCGTGATGGCCTCGGCGACTTCGAATGAATCCGGTGCTTGGCGGCGAATACGGTGGACGCGCTTGTCAAAAAAGCTGAGCGGATAATCATAGGTCCAGCCCTGCACGTCTTGCGGCAGACCAATAAATGCTGGGCCACAATCGGCAGGATCAAGCATTGTGGCCAGCGCGGCAGGCAAGGATTGAATAATTTGCGCCGGATGCGTGATGCGATCCCAGAACCGGCTGACAGCTTTGAAAGCATCGTTGACACCAAAGGTCGGGTTCCCGAAATGCTCGAGTTGCTGCAACACCGGATCGGGCAAGCGTGTCAGGAATGCGTCACCGCAAAGCATCAGCATTGGCAAACGGTTCGCATGGGCCAAAGCCGCTGCAGTCAGCAGGTTCGCCGTCCCCGGACCAGCAGACGCCGAACAAAACATGAAGCGGCGCCGCAGCCATGCTTTGGAATAAGCCGCAGCAGCGAACCCCATCCCCTGCTCGTTCTGCCCGCGATACAGTGGCAAGGCATCACGGTTGTCATAGAACGCCTCGCCCAGACAGGTGACATTGCCGTGGCCAAAAATGCCAAAGCCGCCACCGCACACGCGCATTTCTTCGCCGTCGATTTCGATGTATTGGTTCGCCAAGTACCGCACAATTGCTTGCGCTGTTGTTAGCGTAACTGTCTGCACAGCTTGCCCCATGATATCCCCCCAGAAACGCACGAACTGTGCTATGGCCACGATTACATATTGACCTTAGACCTGAAAGAACGATACCAAATTTGCAACCGGTTGCAACCGGTTTTTGGGGAGTGATCAAAGATGACAGAGATCGGCATTGGCATCGTTGGCGGTGGCTATATGGGCAAGGCACATGCTGCGGCCTACGGCGCGGTTGCGACACTCTTTGACACGGCCCTCAGGCCTCGACTGGAAATGGTTTGCGCCTCGTCCCCCGCATCAGCAACCCGTTACGGAAAAGCCTTTGGTTTTGCCCGCAGTACGGCTGATTGGCGGGTGCTGGTGCACGACCCAAAAGTCGAGGCAATTGTCATCGCCTCGCCACAGCACACGCACCGCGAGATCGCGCTTGCGGCTTTTGCTTTGGGCAAGCCTGTATTTTGCGAAAAGCCGCTTGGCGCAAATCTGGCCGATTCAATCGCGATGACAGATGCGGCCCGTGCAAGCGGTGCTATCAACATGGTCGGTTTCAACTACATCCGGACCCCCGCATCGCAGTTCGCCCGGCAGTTGATTGCCGAAGGCCGGATTGGCGACGTCACATGGTTTCGCGGCGAACACACAGAAGACTTTCTGGCCGACCCTGCCCTGCCCGGATCATGGCGAACCCAAGGTGTCGCCAATGGATGCATGGGCGACTTGGCGCCTCATATGATCAATGGTGCGCGTGCTTTGATAGGGCCATTTACATCGTTGAATGCAAGCGTCGAAACCGTCCATACCAAACGCGGCGACCATGACGTAACCAATGACGATCAAGCGCAGCTTATGTGCCGTTTTGCGAATGGCGCGCAGGGACATTTGTTTGTCAGCCGTGTCGCCACAGGTCGCAAGATGGGCTATGCCTATGAAATTAATGGTACAAAAGGTGCAATCCGCTTTGATCAGGAAGATCAGAACGCCTTGCATCTTTACACAATGGACGGCCCCGAGGCAGAGCGCGGATTTCGCAAAATCCTGACCGGACCAGCGCATCCCGATTATCTGCCGTTTTGTCAGGGGCCGGGTCACGGCACCGGATATCAGGACCAGATCATCATCGAAGCAAAGGATTTCCTGACCGCCATTGCCACCAAAACCAACATCTGGCCAACCTTTGAAGAAGGCCTGGAAGTCAACCGCATCGTCACTGCAGCCCTTGATTCCAGCGCCAAAGGGGCATGGGTCAACGTCGAAGATTATTAGGTAAGAAAGACCACAAACATGATCAAAATCGGTAACGCGCCTTGTTCCTGGGGCATCGAATTTGCTTCCGATCCCGCCTACCCCACATGGCAATCAGTACTGGGCCAGTGTGCCGGTGCCGGCTACAAAGGGATCGAACTTGGCCCGATCGGCTACATGCCCGAAGACCCGGCAATCTTGCGCGATGAATTGGCAAAGAACGACCTAAGCATTATTGGCGGCGTTGTTTTCCGCCCTTTCCACGACGCTGCAAAATGGGACGAGGTCATGGACGCTTCCGTGCGGACCTGCAAAGCACTTGTTGCCCATGGCGCGAAACATCTGGTGTTGATCGACAGTATTTCGCCGCGCCGCGCGCCAACCGCTGGCCGCGCTGACGAGGCCGAGCAAATGGACAATGCCGAGTGGGCCGCCTTCCGCGACCGCATCGCGACAATCGCTAGGATGGGATCCGAAGAGTACGGGCTGACGGTCGGCATCCATGCCCATGCGGCTGGCTTCATAGATTTCGAGCCAGAACTCGAGCGTTTGCTGGACGAGGTCGACGAAAACATCCTGAAAATCTGTTTTGACACCGGCCATCATTCCTATGCGGGCTATGATCCGGTCGCTTTCATGAAGCGTCACATAGACCGCATCAGCTATATGCACTTCAAAGATATTGACCCCGCCGTGAAGGCCGATGTTGTGGCAAACCGCACGGATTTCTACAAAGCGTGCGGTCAGGGTATTTTCTGCAACCTCGGCCAAGGCGATGTCGATTTTCCTGCGGTGCGTCAGGTGTTGCTGGACGCGGGTTTCGAGGGCTGGTGTACTGTTGAACAGGACTGCGACCCGTCCATGCCCGGCACTCCGCTGGAAGACGCCGAAAGCAACCGTAAATACCTTGAATCAATCGGCTTTTAAGCCCCTGTTAGCGAAAGACAATCAGCATGGCAAAACTCAAATGGGGTATGATCGGCGGCGGCGAAGGTAGCCAGATCGGACCAGCACACCGTCTTGGATCAGGGTTGGACGGGTTTTTCGAATTCAGTGCAGGTGCGCTTGATCATAGGCCTGAATATGGCGTCGATTACGGCAAGCGGCTTGGTTTGGGTGATCGCGCTTATGGCGGCTGGCAAGAGATGCTGGAAGCCGAGAAAAAGCGTGATGACCGCGTTGATCTGGTGACAGTGGCCACCCCGAACGCAACGCATTTCGAGATTACAAAGGCCTATCTGCAAAACGGGTTCCACGTGCTGTGCGAAAAGCCGATGACAATGACTGTCGAAGAAGGCGAAGAAATCGTCGAGATCGCCAAGAAAACCGGCAATATCTGTGCGGTGAATTATGGCTACACCGGCTATTCACTGGTGCGGCACATGCGCGCGATGATCGCACGCGGAGATATTGGCAAGGTCCGCTTGGTAAACGCGGAGTTTGCCCACGGTCACCACGCCGACGCCACAGATGCAGACAATCCACGCGTCCGTTGGCGGTATGATCCCGCACAGGCTGGTGTATCGGCACAGTTTGCGGATTGCGGCATTCACGCGATGCACATGGCAAGTTTCGTAACCGGTCAGGAAGTGACAAAACTATCGGCTGATACGGTGTCTTGTATCGACGTGCGCACGCTCGAAGACGACGCGATGGTCAACTTCCGCATGGATGGGGGCGCTGTTGGGCGGCTTTGGACCAGCTCTATCGCGATCGGGCGCCAGCACGGGCTTGGGATACAGGTTTTTGGCGAGACCGGCGGTCTGCGCTGGTGTCAGGAACAGCCCAATCAGCTTTATTATATGCCGTTGGGCGAACGCCTGCAGGTCATCGAGCGCGGCGAAGCAAACCTGTCCCCCGAAGCCGACCGCACCTCGCGCGTGACCATCGGCCATGCCGAAGGCATGCCGTTGGCTTTCGCGAACATCTATAGCGATCTGGCCGAAGCGATCAGCGCACGCAAAGAGGGCCGCACAATGGATCCGGCGGCCAATCTTTACCCGCGTGCCGAAGATGGACTGCGGTCTATGGCTGCGGTCTATGCGGTGGCAGAGTCCGGCAAGGCGGATGGTAAGTGGCTGGACGCAAGGCCCCCGATGTTCCGGTAGATTTGATCGGCGGGATACACCTGCCGCGCGCATTGCGTCGTACCAGTTGTCACATTGGGGCAACTGGTACTTTCAGGGGCGGCGATAGAAATCCCTAGGTGCCCTTTCCTGACTTGTGCTTAACTCAGCCTAATTTGTTACCGAATTTTGGGCATATAGGAATTAGCAACATGCAGGTTATTGATTGGGACGCGATGTCCGCGCCTTGGCTTAGGTCCGAGAGTGGTCTTGAAGCGGCACACCAGACTGTTCTGGATGGCTTGATTAAGCGGACGGGACTTGAAACCGGTCAAAGGGTCCTCGACATCGGTTGCGGGACAGGTGCAAGCCTTCTGGCTGCCGCCGCTGCAGTTGGAGAGACTGGCCAAGTGACGGGCGTAGATATCGCGCCACCGTTGGCTGCAAGGGCCAGAGAGCGCGCCCCTGAAACGGTGAGTGTCCTAGTGGGTGACGCTGGATCTCTTGAACATGATCAGCCATTTGATGTGGCGATTTCTTTGTTCGGGACGATGTTCTTTGCGGATACGCAGGCAGCATTCGCAACCATCCGAAAAGCACTCAAACCCGGTGCCAAGTTTGTTTTCTCGGCATGGGGTCCGCCGCCGCGAAATCTCTGGTTTGGTATTCCGCGGGCATCCATCGAGGCACATCTCGGACCGCTTCCCAAACCCGATCCCGCGGCACCGGGTCCGTTTCGCTTTGCCGATGCGCAGACAATCGCAGGGGCGATTTCTACTGTTGGCTGGGATGTCAACGTTGAGACCGAAGCACTTGTATTGCGGACAGGACAAGACCCGGACGGTCTGGCCAAAATGCATATGACCATTGCCGAAGCATTGATGTTGGCCAACCATGATCTGTCCGAGACCGACCGCGATGCAATCCGTAGCAATCTTCGCAACGGCTTTGGTCGTCATCATGGCAAAGACGGCGTTCTAGTCCCTGCAGAGGTGCATTTCTTCACCGCCGTCGCGGTCGACTGACCATCCAATATCAGGTGATGCAGCGAACTTGTCTGCAAATTACAGGTTGCAGGCCGCTGCGCTTTGGACCGCATAGGGCATGTTCGGTCATTTGGATCGCACAGCTGCTGCCATCTGCTAAACCAAAGGGCGCAAAGTGCCCCGCTCCACAATCGCGCAGTCAAACAACCGCGCCTCTGGTGCGCGGCTGTCATCTTTCAAAGATGCTTCGATCATCTCGATCGATGCCGCCACGATTTCCTTGATGGGGTTGCGCAGCGTTGTGAGGTTTATGTTCGCCCAGCCCGCCATTTCCATGTCGTTCAGACCGATGATCCCGATATCATCCGGCACCCGCAAGCCCGCCGACTGGATCGCCGACAGCGCCCCGATTGACAGGACATCATCACCGCAGAAATAGGCTTCGGCCGGTTTGGACGTCAACAAGCGCGACATCTCTGTGCGCCCCGCATCAAACGAGTAGTTGGTGGCGTAACTGACGCTCAGGGTCAGGGATGGATCGGCCTGTACGACAGACGCAAAGCCAGCCAAGCGGTCTTGGGTCGACGTCGCCGTTTCAGGCCCGCCCAAAAAGGCAAGGCGTTTGTACCCTCTTGCGATCAAGGTGTGTGCGGCTGCGCGTCCTGCTTCTCTGTTGTCGATGCCCAGCACGTCCACTTTGGGGTTTGCCGACTGGCGACCAAAGGAATGCACGACAGGAATGCCCGCATCTTTGAACCCTTCCGCAAAGCTGGCTGGCAAGGTCGAAGACGCAACAATGACCCCGTCAACGGAATAAGCGCGCAGCATCCGCAAAGAGTTTTCCGGACTTACCTCGTCGGTTAGATTGACCAGCAGGGGGCGCAATCCGCGCGCTTGCAGGCCTTTCGTAAACAGATCAAAAACCTCTAGAAAAATCGGGTTGTGAAAGTTGTTTGACACCAACCCGATCATCTTGGTGCGTCCAGTTGTCAATGATGAGGCCAGCGCATTGGGACTATAACCCAACGCGTCTGCGGCCTCTTCGACCTTGGCACGGGTTTTGTCGGAAACTGACGCACCTTCGGTGTACGTCCGCGACACAGCGGACCGGGACACACCCGCACGTAACGCTACATCTTTGAGTGTCACTGCCAAGTGATCCGCCCTTTACCTGCCTTTTCTGGCCTGTGCATTCTCGGCGGCAACGGCCTCCCAGTCGGCAATCCAGAACTTCCATGCTGCCATCCCGCCTAAGCCTGCGAAAATCAAGCCCCAGAACACTGCTCCGGTCGAGAATTCAAAGAATGCCCACAAGATAGGCACAGCAACAGCCAATACGCGCCGCCATACCGGAAGAAAGAACGGGACCGCCAGATCAAAGAGTTTCGCCCTGTTAGGCTGCGCCTTCATACTCAGCACCTGTTTTTGCACCAGTGATATAGGCAACCACGTCCTGACCGTCTGTATCCGCCTTGTTAAGGTTCGCCACCATACGACCGCGCCGGAACACGACGATCCGGTCAACCAGATCAAAGACCTGACGCATGTTGTGCGACACAAGGATCAGGCTTTCGCCCTGTTCTTTCAGCGTCCGGATGATGTTCTCCACCTGTGCGGTTTCCTGCACCCCCAAGGCCGCTGTCGGCTCGTCCATGATTGTCAACTTCGATGCAAAAGTCGCTGTGCGCGCAATCGCAACACATTGGCGCTGACCGCCGGACATGTTGGCGATCGTGTTCTTGATGTTGGGGATTTTCACGCCGGTTTTTACCAGACCTGCCATCGTGTCTTCGCGCATTGCCTTATAATCCAGACGCCGGAACGGTCCAAGCCAGTTCCACATCGTCTTTTCGCGCCCCAGAAACAAGTTGTCGGGCACGTTCAAATCATCCGCCAAGGCAAGCGTTTGAAACACCGTTTCAATACCGGCTTCGCGGGCCTCCAACGGGCCTGCAAATGTGACCGGTTTCCCATCAAAGATCACTTGGCCGCGCGTGCGTTGTTCGACCCCTGTGATCTGGCGTACGAAGGTGGACTTGCCCGCGCCGTTATCGCCCATGATTGCCACATGTTCACCGCGTTTAAGGATGAAATTGGCATCCTCGAGGGCATGAACACCACCATAGTGTTTGGTCAGGCCTTTGGTTTCCAGAATGATATCTGACATTGCTCTGGTCCTTTCCTACGCCCGCGCCGCAGCACGTTGTTGTTGCCATTGGTCCAGCGCCACCGCACCGACGATGATACAGCCAAGCACCATTTCCTGATAGAATGCACCCAAGCGCAGGAACGTGAAGCCAGAAGTAATCACACCGATAATCAGCGCACCGATCACCGTACCGATGATAGATCCGCGCCCACCGAACAGCGACACGCCGCCAATAACGGCCATCGCGATTGCTTCAAGTTCATAGGACAACCCCATACCCGACTGCGCGGTCAGGTTCTTGGATGTCAGGATCACGGCCGCCAGTCCCGCAAGAGCCCCGGCGATCATATATACCAGCAGCAAATGGCGCGGCACGTTGATACCGGACATGCGTGCTGCGGCCTCGTTCGACCCGATGGCATAGGTGTGTTTGCCGTAAACAGTGTAGTTCATGATGAAGTGAAACAGCACCGCGAGCGACAGGAAGATCACAACAGGCATCATGCCAGCACCGATTTTCGCGTAGCTTTCTGTCGGGAATGACACCGGGTTGCCCAAGGACCACCACTGCGCGACGCCGCGCGCAAATAGCATCATGCCAAGCGTCGCGATAAACGGGGGAATGCGTGCATAAGCCACAAGTAGACCGTTGATGGCCCCTGCCAGCGTCCCGACCGCCAGACCAACAAACACCGGAATAACCACCGGAAGATCAAGGAATGAGGGGCCAAAGATTGCTTTGGGGTTCATCGCCCCGTTCACTTCCGCGACTTGGGCGAAACTCATCGCGATCATGGCCGTGGCACCCACCACCGATCCTGACGACAGATCGATGCCGGCGGTGATAATCACCTGTGTAACACCAAGGGCCAGAATGCCGATGATGGCGACCTGAATAATAATAATCCGCAAACGCGCTTCGTTGAAAATACTGTCAAAGCGGTCGCGTGTGTCAAATAGCAGGCTTTGCTGCATAAAGATCGCACCGAGGATTTCGAAGATGATGATGATCAAAATCAGCGCACCAAAGACATTCAGCTCATTGGGCCAGCTTCGTTTTGATTTGTCGAATGTAAGGCCGCCTGTGCCTTCGCTTGCGTCTGACATCTGCCAGCTCCCTTTACGGTGCATTGGGGATGTGGGGCAGCCAACGCCGCCCCACAAATTTTAGACTAGTATCAAGGACTTACTGGAAGTCAGCAATGTTCTCTGGTGTCACCAGCTTGAACGGGATGAAAACAGTCTTGTCGACTGCTTCGCCATTGGCTAGCGCCATTGCCGTCCGGATAGAGCCAGCACCCTGACCTGCAAGGTCCTGGAATACGGTCACGTCCATGTCGCCAGCCGACATGGCCAGCAGAGCGTCGGATGTTGCATCAACACCACCAACGACTACGTCATCCATGGAAATGCCAGCCGCTTTCATGGCCTGAATAGCACCCAGTGCCATCTCGTCATTGTTGCCGAAGACAGCGTCGAATTCGTCACCCGAAGAAAGCCAGTTTGTCATCAGGTCGTTCGCTTCGTCGCGGGACCAGTTTGCTGTCTGCTCGTCGATAATGGTGATGAAGTTGCACATGTCCATGCCGATGACATCATGGAAGTCCTTTGTCCGCTGAACGGCTGCCTGGTTCGACAACTGACCGACCAGAACGTAGGCGCGTGCACCACCCGCTTTGCCTTCAGCGCGCAGCTGACGGCACATCTGGAATGCAGCCAATGTGCCGGATTCAATCTCGTTGGATGCAACGAATGCCTGACCCTCCGGCAATGTTGACATGTTGACGGGCTGACGGTTGACGTAAACCAGTGGCACACCAGCCGCTGCGGCTGCATTCGACATCGCCTCGGTCGCGTTTGTGTCAACGGCGTTTACGATGATCGCATCAACGCCAGACGCGATGAAGTTGTTGATCTGGTCAAGCTGCTTGGCCACATCATCGGTTGCATCTTCCATTTGCAGGCTGACGTCGTCGCTTGCGTCGTCAAAGGCTGTCATGCCGTTGCGCATCACGGTCAGGCCATTGTCGTCAAAACGAGCAACAGACACACCGATTTGCATCTCTGCCATTGCCGTTGTGCCCATCAAGAGCGTTGAAAGGCCAGCGGCCATAAGTATCTTTTTCATTGTTTTCCTCCCAATGATCGTGCCCGGCGCACGTATTGTTGATACCGGGGCCTCTGAATGAGGCGATTGGTTCATCCCATTGCCCCTGCTGATGTTTCAGCTAGTTGCGATGTGATGAATGCGATGGATCCTGCCAAAGCGGCAGCAGGATCCTTCATGTCGTGAATTTCGGGCGCGAAGGCCTCGAAAGAGGCCGGACCTTGAAAGCCCGCAGCCTGAAAACTGCGCAATTGCGCGATATTGCCCAAGCGGTCGTCCGCATCCACAAGCACGCGGTGCGCATCAGTCATTTGATCGGTATTCGGCTGCGGATCGGTCACGCCGGAAATATGCAAGATCGCTGTGAGATCAGGATAGATTGTGGTGTCGCCTGCCAAATGGTGGTGAAATGTATCGTGGATCAGGGCAAAACATGTGGGCCGGTTCATTGCATCCAGCACCCCGACAATGTCGTCTTTATGGCGCAAGCTGCTTTGGACGAACCCCAAGGGTTCAATCAGGCCTGTCATCTGGTAGTCGGTCAAAATCGGCTGAAGCACGTCCAAGGCGCGCTGCAATGCATCGCGTTGTTCGGAACGCGGGATGGCCTTGTCCGACACCAACGGGATCAATGCCACACCTTCGGCACCGCAGGCCGCCGCAGCCTTGATCAACGCTGTCGCTGCATCAAGAGTGTCGGTTGAATTGGCATTGAATGCTTTGACTTCTGCCAAGGCAAAAATCCGCAGTCCAGCTTGCTTTGCTTTCGCACCAAATTGCAAAGCATCCTCGCCATCAAAAAGGGGTTTGCCCAGATCATTGCGCAACTCTACGCCCGCACATCCAAGTGACGCCGCCAGCTCCAGCAAGTCATATGCTGAAAGGTGCGGAACGGTCATGTGGTTCAGCCCAATTGGCAACATTGGATGCAGTTTCCCCCTGATATTGCCATTCACTCTAACCGCGATTCGTTTTTTTGCAACCGGTTGCATTCATTTCTTTGACGTAACGTCAGCAAACAATCCGACCTTACCTGCGGTTTCAAATTGATGATTGTAAAACGGCCCGCCCCTGCCGCATAAATGGCGGATGAAATTATCCCGCCGCCGTATTTTTGGAACTGTTGCTGCCATCGCCTTTCTTTCGGCGTTATCGGGTGCAGCGTCGTTTCCAGCGGTTGAACGGCATTACATGCGCGCGCAGGCTGCGCAAGATGCGGTGCCGCTCAAATTGGCTGTCGAGAGCCTGCGGGCGACTTTGGACCGTTACGCGCCCCTGCCCGCTTTGATCGGTGAGCGCCCGGAACTGTCTGCGCTTTTGCTTGATCCTGCAAACCAGGCACTGCGCGCGATGGTCAACGAAGACCTGCGTCAGACGGCGGCAACGGTCAAAGCAACAGATGTCTATCTGATGGATATCTCCGGACGCACGGTCGCTGCCGCATCTTACCGCGACCCGGGCAGCTATGTGGATCGTAACTTCAGCTATCAGTCCTACTTTACCCAAGCATTGAACGGCGACCTTTCCAGCTTTTCAGTCTATGGCACAACCACCGGCGAGCGCGGCTATTTCTACGCAGCCCCCGTCGAAGAAGGCGAACGGATCGTTGGCGTGATCGCAATCAAGTTCAATATCTCTGCCTTCAACAGCATCTGGCGTGGCGCTGAAAGCGATGTGATGGTGATTGACCGCAACGACTTTGTTTTCATGTCTTCGCGCCCTGACTGGCATTTTCGGGCGATCCGGCCACTGAGCGACGCGACACTGCGTCTGATTGCGCAGAACTTGCAGTATCCAATTGACCGGATCGACATTCTGCCCATTACTGCGACGCCTATCTCTGGCGATGCCCAGCATGTCGTCATCGAAGGAGAGAAACGCGAAAGCTTTGTGCGGACGTCCCAACGCCTGATCGATCTGGATTGGACGATGTCGTCATTATCGCCCACCCGACCCGCGACATTGAACGCTTTAACGACTTTGATGATGGCAGGATTGGTTGCATTGCTTGGGCTGGCCGGATTGTTGGCTTATTTGCTCAAGCAAACCCGTCAGGCAGAGGCGATGGCGCATGAACTGCAGGCCAAGCGGGTGCTGGAAGCGGCAGTCGCAGCGCGCACCGCAGATTTGCAAAGCGCGCTTGCCGACCTCAAACAAACCCAAACGGACCTTATTCAGGCGGGCAAACTGTCCGCACTGGGGCAGATGTCTGCGGCGCTTAGCCACGAATTCAACCAACCGCTTGCTGCGGTCAAATCCTATGCGGACAATGCAGGCGCATTTCTTGATCGCGACCGGATTCCCGAAGCCCGCGATAATTTGGGCCGCATTTCCAAGATGGTTGACCGGATGGCCACGATCTCTGCCCATTTGCGCAATTTCGCGCGTCGCCCGCAGCAGGCCACAGGTCCCTTGTTGCTGAACGCCGTCATTCAGGATGCGCTGGCAGTTGTTGACATGCGCCTGGGGTCAGAGGGCGGCGAAATCCTTTATGCCCCGCCAAGTAGCGACATTTGGGTGATTGGTGGTCATGTGCGCCTGCAACAGGTGATCGTGAACCTGATTAACAACGCCCTTGACGCGATGGAGGACGTTCCAGACCGTCAGGTAACGATCACCGTCGCAGGCCCGACGATCAGTGTGCGCGACACCGGCTCAGGGATTGATCCCGATCATGTCGCCAACATTTTTGATCCGTTCTTTACAACCAAGGCACCGGGCAAGGGTCTGGGGCTAGGGCTTTCGATCTCGTTCAATATTGTCTCGGATTTTGGCGGCGAACTAAGCGCTGCAAACCATCCTGACGGAGGTGCGGTGTTCACTGTCACCTTGCAGGAAACCACCCCGAAAGAGGTCGCCGCCCAATGACGCAGACTGTTCTGTTTGTTGATGACGAAGAAGAATTGCGCAATGCCACAGGCCAGACGCTGATGCTGGCCGATATACCCGCAATCATCATGGACCGCGCCGAACCGGCGCTGGCACAGATCAGTCGTGGTTTTGACGGTGTGCTTGTGACGGACATCCGCATGCCGGACAACGACGGGCTTTGGCTGATGCGCAAGGCGCTCGAAATTGATCCGGAGTTTCCGGTGATCCTTGTCACCGGCCATGGCGACGTCAATCTGGCCGTCCAATCCATGCGCGAAGGTGCGTATGACTTTCTTGAAAAACCGTTTGCCCCGTCCCGTCTGGTCAGCATCATCCAGCGCGCGCTGGAAAAGCGGCGGCTGACAATCGAGAACCGCGCACTCAAGCGCGAAGTTGGTGGACGCGACAAGCTGGAGGCGCGATTGATCGGCCGCTCTGATGCGATGGTTGATTTGCGCAAATCAGTCCGCGCCATTGCCGCCACTGATGCAGATGTTTTGATCACAGGTGATACGGGCGTTGGCAAGGACCTGACGGCACGGGCACTGCATGACCTGTCTGCGCGTGCCGCACATCCCTTTGTCCACATCAACTGCGCCGCCCTCCCCTTGGATCTGGTCGAGACCGAGCTTTTCGGCCACGAGGCAGGCGCGTTCCCGGGTGCCATGCGCGCCCGGTTTGGCAAATTCGAATTCGCCCGCCAAGGCACGATATTTCTGGACGAAGTCGACAGCTTGCCAGTGCCTGTCCAAGCCAAACTGCTGCATGCCATTCAGGCGCGCCAGATCACACGGCTTGGAGCGAACGATCCGATTGCCCTTGATATTCGCGTCATCGCCGCCGCCAAAACCGATCTTGAGGCTGCCGTTGGCGCCGGCAGCTTTCGCGCCGATCTTTTGTACCGGCTGAACGTGGTGACGGTTCGTGTGCCGCCGTTGTCCGCGCGGCGCGATGATATTGCATCCCTGTTTTTGAACCTCGCGGCGCAGGCAGCTGCACGGTATTCCAAGCCCGTACCGGATGTACCCGCAGAGGTGCTTTCACAAATGGCAACGCAAACTTGGCCGGGGAATGTGCGCGAACTGCGCAATGCTGCAGATCGCTTTGTGCTGGGACTTGATCCAGCATCTACGCAGAACAGCACCGAAGACTACTCTCTTTCTGCGCGTATGGCGGCACATGAGAAAGCACTGATAATGGCCGCATTGACTGCCCACGGTGGCAGCCTGAAACAGACCTATGCGGCACTGGGGCTTTCGCGCAAAGCACTTTACGAGAAGATGCAAAAACACGGTCTGTCCAAGGCTGGCATCGACACACCGGACTAGAATGTACCCTTTACGACCCATCAAAATGTGGATTTGGGCCCTTCCCGACACATTGTCCAATTTTTTTGCATTGCGTTAACGCAAACGGTCCGACGAAAAGCTTGTTTGGTATCAACAGATCATGGACCCACCCTGCATCCGACCTAATTGCTGAAACAGTGATTATGTCACGACCCGATCCGGGAGAGATCGGATAATCTTAGTGGAGGGACCACACATGAAACTAGCAGCGCTTATCGCGACAACCGCTTTGACAGCGACAACAGCATTTGCTGACGGCCACAC
Source organism: uncultured Yoonia sp. (assembly GCA_965364495.1). Classification (GTDB taxonomy): domain Bacteria; phylum Pseudomonadota; class Alphaproteobacteria; order Rhodobacterales; family Rhodobacteraceae; genus Yoonia. The sequence continues at coordinate 17,161 of CBDTYC010000002.1, forward strand.
AGCCGACTGGCCAGCAAGCTTTACAGTTGGCACAGCATCCCAAGGCGGCACTTATTTCGCTTACGGCTCTGGCTGGGCCAACCTGGTTGCAGAAGAGCTTGGCATCACTGGCGGCGGCGAAGTCACCGGTGGCCCAATGCAGAACATGGCACTTGTTCACACAGGTGACGCGCAGTTCGGCATGACAACAATGGGTCCGGCAGCAGAATCCATCGCCGGCACAAACCCGATCGCACCCGGTCTGCAAATGACCAACGCTTGCGCGATGTTCCCGATGTACCAGACACCGTTCTCTGTAACTGCTCTGGCCTCATCCGGCATTACATCCATCGCGGATATTCCTGATGGCGCACGCATCGGCTTTGGCCCGGCTGGTTCGACATCCGACACGTACTTCCCACTGATGATGGAAGAACTGGGTGTGAACTTCGAGCGCCGCAACGGTGGTTGGGGTGACCTTGGTGGCCAGCTTCAGGATGGTCTGCTGGACGTCATCGCATTTGCGGCCGGTGTCCCGGTTCCTGCTGTAAGCCAGTTGGAAGTGCAAACTGACGTGAACATCATCGAATTCACAGAAGAAGAGCAAGCCGCGATCATGGCAGCCTTCCCAGTGGCACAATTCGACATCGCAGCCGACACATACACAACACTGGAAGCACCTGCGCGCTCCGTGTCGATGTGGAACTTTGCAATTGCAAACTGCGACCTGCCAGCGTCCTTCGTCAAGGCAGCCGTGGACGTCGTTATGTCCGACAACGAGCGTATGGTGAACATCCACCGTGCCGCGCGTTCCACACTGCCAGAGAACTGGACAAAGAATGCAGGCGTTCTGCCATGGCACCCGGGTGCGGCTGAATGGTTCATCGAAAATGCAGGCGCTGACATCCCTGCAGACCAGATCTTCGGCAACTAAGCCGGATCAAGCCCGAGGCCGCATTTGAAATGCGGCCTCGGCACTTCTGATTTTTTCCGATACGTTTGATGCAAGCTTTCCGCCCGCAAGGGTATTGTAGCCGCATGCGAGGACCACAAAATGACAGCCGATATCCAAAAAGACGACCAGACCGAAGGCCCTGTTCTGGCCGAAGGGGTCGATGAAGAACCGGTCGAACACAACCGCCGGATTTTCGAAGGCCGGACCTATTTGATCATAGCGGGTGTTTCGGCGTTCTATGCGCTGTTTCACATGGCCGCCTTGAACGGCTGGTCAATCCGTGGCTGGACAGGCATCGACATCCCGCTTTTGCCTGTCTTTCCGATGGAGACTTGGAATTTTCGCATTGTCCACATTGCAGGCGCTTTGATCCTGGGCTTTTTGCTTTATTCCGCCCGCGCATTTCCGGACACGGACGATGACACGCACAGCCCGCTTGACTATCTGGCATACGCGGCTCTCCTCCCTGCCCTCTACGCCTGTTACACCGCGCTCTCTTTTGCCGCCCAGATTCAGGGTGGTGTGATGTGGAACGGGATGGACGCCGGTATCAAATCTGCCGAGATTTATCACTACGGCTACCCGCTTCTGGCTGCGACTGTCGCCGGGATTGTCCTTGGATGGGTGCGCCCACGCGTGCGTGGCACGATCGCCCCTGCTGATCTGGTGCTGGGTGTTTGCGGCATGGCCGTTGCTATCTATCTGATCACGATCTTCGGTACATTGATGCGCAATTCGACAGGCACACCCTTTGCGCCCATCGGGATGAGCCTTGCCGCTGTAGCTGGCACCGCACTTATCATGGAGCTGACCCGTCGCGTGGCAGGCATGGCCCTGATCGTGATTGCGGGTGTTTTTCTTGTCTATGTTTTCGTGGGCGACCTGCTACCCGGTTTCTTGAACGCGCCGGACATCACATGGCAGCGCTTTTTCAGCCAAGTCTATACCGACGCTGGTATCCTTGGACCAACGACCGCTGTGTCGTCGACCTACATCATCCTGTTCATCATCTTTGCGGCCTTCTTGCAGGCCTCCAAGGTTGGCGACTATTTCGTAAACTTTGCCTTTGCCGTTGCTGGCCGCGCACGTGGTGGACCAGCAAAGGTGGCGATCTTTGCCTCGGGCCTGATGGGTATGATCAACGGAACATCTGCGGGTAACGTTGTGGCAACAGGTTCACTGACAATTCCGCTGATGAAAAAGGTGGGCTACAAGCCGACCACCGCAGGCGCGGTTGAGGCCGCAGCATCAACAGGCGGGCAAATCATGCCGCCGATTATGGGTGCGGGCGCCTTTATCATGGCAGAGATCACAGGCATTCCCTACACGGACATCGCGCTGGCCGCGATTATTCCCGCCATCCTGTACTTTGTGTCGATCTACTTCATGGTGGATTTCGAAGCTGCAAAGCTTGGCATGCGGGGCATGCGTGAAGACGAACTGCCCAAGGTCAAAGACATGATCCGTCGCGTGTTTCTGTTCTTGCCGATCATCATCCTGATTGCTGCCTTGTTCATGGGTTATTCGGTTATTCGGGCAGGTACCTTGGCCACAGCATCTGCGGCAGTCGTCAGCTGGTTCACACCCTATCGCATGGGGCTGCGATCGGTCACCAAAGCCTTCGAGCTTGCGGGGATCATGTCGATCCAGATTATCGCGGTCTGTGCATGTGCAGGTATCATCGTGGGTGTGATTTCACTTACCGGTGTTGGTGCGCGCTTCTCTTCGGTCCTTTTGAACATTGCTGAAACCAACCAGTTGATGGCGCTGTTCTTTGCGATGTGCATCGCGATCCTGCTGGGTATGGGTATGCCAACAACAGCGGCCTATGCGGTTGCGGCATCTGTAGTTGCACCGGGCCTTGTGCAGCTGGGTATTCCACTTTTGACTGCGCATTTCTTTGTGTTCTACTTTGCAGTTGTGTCGGCGATTACCCCGCCTGTGGCGCTCGCCAGTTATGCGGCTGCGGGCATATCGGGGGCAAACCCGATGGCCACCTCCGTTGCATCCTTCAAGATCGGCATTTCAGCTTTCATCGTGCCATTCATGTTCTTCTACAACGGCGCAATCCTGATGGATGGAAGCTGGCCGGAAATCATCCGGGCGGGTGCGACTGCAATCTTTGGCGTGTTCCTGCTGTCGTCCAGTGTCCAAGGCTGGTGGGTCGGTGGGCGTGCCACAGCACCGATCAGGGTCGGCCTGTTACTTGCCGCGCTTTGCATGATTGCGGGTGGCCTGTTGACTGATCTGATCGGGATCGGCTTGGCTGTCGGCGTCTACTTTCTTGCCCAAATTGGCCGCCCCAAGGCAACCGCATAAGAAAGGCCAATAAATCCTTTGAAAGAGCGGCCGCTGTGCCGCTCTTTTTGATTTCCCCTGCCTTCTTTCAAGGTTGGTGGATCACGCGAGTTCGATGGAATAGGTCGTAATGCCTATTACACTTCGGCGCAAAATCAGCTATTTGGCCCCGAGCCACACAACACATGTGACCACTACACAGGAATATCTACTTGTTTGAACTTTCTACTTACGAGCTTTTTGTGTTGTCTGCTGGCGCTATGGCCTTTGGTCTTTATCTGCTGATCAAAGGTGGTGACTGGATGATCGAAGCAGCGGTCTTTATGGCCCAACGCACCGGTCTGTCACCTCTGTTCATCGGCGCGACAATCATTTCATTCGGCACATCGGTGCCTGAGCTGTTCACATCGGTCAACGCAAACCTCTCAGGCTATCCCGGCATTGCGCTGGGTAACGTGCTTGGATCGAACGTGGCAAATATCTTGTTGGTGCTCGGTGCGACGGCATTTATTTTCAGGGTGACGGCTGATCCCAAACATCTGGCAAACGACCTCGGGATGATGCTGGTGGCCACAGCAATTTTGACTTTTGGCGTTCTCACGGACAGCTTTAGCCGCGCGTTCGGCTTGGGTATGTTTGCCATTCTCGTGACCTTTGTTTTCTACCAGTACAAGACCGACAACCTGCCAATCGAAGAAGATGACGACGAAGAATCCGGCCCGATCGTCGCGACGATGAACGGCGCGGTTCTGATGTTGCTTGGCGGCGTTGGCGCATTGGCACTGGGGTCCGAACTCTTGGTGCAAGGGGCCGTGCAGACGGGTACGGCATTGGGTGTTCCCGAGGCCGTTATTGGCATGACTGTTGTTGCTTTCGGTACATCCCTGCCGGAACTGTCCACCTGTATCGCGGCGGCCCGCAAGCAATCGGTGGGGCTGATCTTGGGCAATATCATTGGCTCGAACACATTCAATATTCTGTCAATCATTGCCCTGACTGCTGCGATCAAGCCCTTGGCAGTTGATCCCGTCCTGCTTGGCATGGAGCTTTGGGCGACAGTTGCAGTCACATTGCTATTTGCCTTGTGGATGATCACCGTTGGCAGACTGACAAAGCGGATTGGCGTTCTAATGATGCTGGCCTACGCGGCCTTTATCGCCGTGCAGTATCTGCAACCGCAGATGATCAGCTAGCCCTTCAATAATCCCCATAAAGGAGCCCCCATGAGCAATGCAGAAATTGGCCTGATCGGCCTTGGCACAATGGGCGCGGCTTTGGCGTTGAATATCGCCGACAAAGGTTTTGACATCGCAGTGTGGAACCGGACCACAGCCACGACGAAAAGTTTTTATCAAGGTGCGGGTGACCTTGCCAAGCGGATCACACCGACCGAAACACTCAAGGAATTTGTGGCGGCGATCAAATCACCCCGTGCAATTATCCTGATGGTCCCTGCGGGTGACGCGGTAGACGACCAAATTGCGGCGTTGCGGCCACTGCTAGACGCTGAAGATATGATCATTGATGCCGGTAACGCCAATTTCCACGATACAAACCGGCGGGCACGTGACGCTGGTGATCTACCGTTTCTGGGCATCGGCGTATCAGGTGGTGAAGAAGGCGCACGGTTTGGTCCGTCAATCATGGGCGGGGGCAAACACGCCTATTGGGACCGGATTTCACATATCCTCGAGGCGATCTCGGCCAAACACAAGGACGCACCTTGCGCCACATGGATGGGCGAGGAAGGCGCAGGTCACTTTGTAAAAGCAGTTCACAACGGGATCGAATATGCCGACATGCAAATGATCGCAGAGGTCTACGGGATCATGCGTGACGGCCTCGGCATGGACAATGCAGCCATCGCAGAAACCTTTGCCGCGTGGGACAAGGGCCCGTTGAAAAGCTACCTGATCGAAATCTCGGGCAAGGTGGCAGCTGCGGTAGATCCCAAAACAGGCCAACCGATGCTGGATGTTATCGTTGATGCAGCAGGTCAAAAAGGCACCGGACGCTGGACAGTCATCGAAGCACAGCACCTTGCCGCCCCTATTCCCGCAATCGAAGCCGCCGTTGTCGCCCGCAACCTGTCATCACAGCGGCAAGCCCGCGCCGACGGCGAGGCACTTTTCGGTACCGCGCCGCGCCGTATGCCGCACGAAACCCTTTCCTTGCCTGTGCTGGAAAACGCGCTGATGGCGGGCAAGGTACTTTGCTACGCCCAAGGGTTCGAGATGATCTCGAAGGCCTCTGATGAATTCGGCTGGACCCTACCTTTGCCGGAAATCGCGGAGGTCTGGCGCGAAGGTTGTATCATCCGCTCTGCCATGCTGGACGACATGGCCACCGCGTTACGCGATGACACCAGCCGCAACCTGATGATGGCGCCAAAGTTCGCGTCGATTCTGAAGAACACGCACGGCGCATTGCGCCAGGTTGTTGCACAGGCTGCCCTACACGGGATCGCCCTGCCCGCGCTGTCCTCTGGCTTGACGTATTTTGATGCGATGCGGACCGCGCGCGGCACCGCGAACATGATCCAGGGCCAGCGTGATTTCTTTGGCGCGCATGGCTTTGCGCGGGTCGATGGCGGAACGGGTCAGCACGGACCGTGGAGCAACTAAGCCTTAACCAAGCGCATAGCCCGCACCGCGCACTGTTCTTACCGGATCACTGCCACCGTTTTGCGTCAGCACTTTGCGCAACCGGCCGACATGGACGTCTACAGTCCGCGTGTCGACGTAGATATCACGGCCCCATACACGATCGAGCAGCATATCACGCGACCAGACGCGGCCGGGCTTTTCCATGAATGTTGTGAGCAGGCGAAATTCGGTCGGCCCCAGTTTCAGGACCTCTTCGGCACGTGTTACGCGGTGTGTCTCGGCGTCCAATACAATATCGTCATAGGTCAGAACTTCGCCGACTGTTGCAGGCCGCACCCGCCGCAATTGCGTACGCACGCGTGCCATAAGTTCAGACACAGAGTATGGTTTAACGACATAGTCATCGGCACCGGTTTCCAGACCGCGTACCTTGTCAACTTCTTCAGAGCGTGCCGACAGCATGATGATCGGGATACTGCGCGTTTCAGTTCGGATCTTAAGGCGACGACATACCTCGATGCCCGACAGATGCGGCATCATCCAGTCCAGAACGATGACATCCGGTGCATCCTCTTGCACGGACAACAAACCCTCTTCCCCGTTTGCCGCCCGCGATACGCGAAAACCCTCTGCTTCTAGATTATAGGCCAGAACCTCGCGCTGCGCGGCTTCGTCTTCAACTATCAAGACATGGGGCTGCTGTGCCATTTGCTTTAGCCCGGCGACACGACATAGGCCGTTTTGTCACCTTTCGGGCGCGTCTCCTCGGGCATTTCACCTGTGACCAGATAGATCACCTGCTCTGCCATGTTGGTCGTCAGATCACCCATTCGCTCAATGTTTTTGGCCATGAAATGCAGGTGCATACAGGACGTGATGTTACGCGGGTCTTCCATCATGAAAGTAAGGAATTCGCGGAACAAAGCGTTGTACATTTGATCGACCTCTTGGTCGCGCTGGCGCACGTCTTCGGCCAATACCGCGTCGCCGCGCACGTAGGCATCAAGCGTGTCCTTCAACATCTGCTCGACTTCGCGTGCCATTCGGCGCAACGCCGCATCCGATCCGCTCACGGGGCTCATCTCGACCAGAACACTCGTGCGTTTCGCAATGTTTTTGGCGTAATCGCCGATCCGCTCGAGTGATGCGGCAAGCCTCAACACTGTTAAAAGAGACCGCAGGTCTTTCGACACAGGGGCACGCAAAGCAATTGTGCGCGCAGCCTCTTCGTTGATCTGGATCTCGAGTGCATCAATCGTTTTGTCACCCGCGCGGACTTCTTCGGCCAGTTCAAGATCACGATCGGCAAGCGATTTAGCGGCTTTCAGGATCGCGTCTTCTACTAGCCCACCCATCTTGATGATCAGCGTCGTAATCCGTTCAAGATCGCGGTCATAGGCCGATGAAATATGCTCATTCATGGAACTGCTCCTTACCCGATCCGGCCGGAAATATAGCTTTCCGTGCGCGGGTCTTGTGGGTTGGTGAAAATCTTGTCGGTGTCGTCGAATTCTACAAGGTTGCCCAAATGGAAGAACGCGGTTTTCTGGCTGACACGTGCGGCCTGCTGCATCGAGTGCGTGACAATCACCACCGAAAAGCTTTGGCGCAATTCGTCGATCAGTTCTTCGACCTGCGCGGTGGCAATCGGGTCAAGCGCCGAACATGGCTCGTCCATCAGCAGCACGGCGGGGGCTGTTGCAATGGCGCGGGCGATGCACAAACGCTGCTGTTGGCCACCTGAAAGACCGGTGCCGGGGGAGTCCAGACGATCCTTGGCTTCGTTCCACAGGGCGGCTTTTCGCAGCGATTTTTCCACGATTTCGTCCAGATCAGCCTTGTTGCGAGCCAAACCATGGATCTTCGGGCCGTAGGCCACATTGTCATAAATCGACTTCGGGAACGGGTTGGGCTTTTGGAAAACCATTCCGACCTTGGCACGTAACTGCACCGGATCTACCTTGGGATCATAGATATCCTCGCCGTCGATCCGGATATCACCGGTCACGCGTGCAATATCAATTGTGTCGTTCATCCGGTTGATACAACGTAGAAAAGTCGACTTACCACAACCTGATGGGCCGATAAATGCCGTGACGGTCTTGTCATCAATCTCGACGTTGACGTCCTTGATGGCATGGGTGTCGCCATAGTACACATCCACGCCCTTGGCCGAAATCTTGATGTCTTGCTGCGTACTCATTGCGCGATCCATAAGTGTCATATCTTCCATGTTACGTCCCCTACCAGCGTCGTTCAAAGCGGCGACGCAGGTAGATTGCGACCGCGTTCATAATAAGCAAAAACACCAACAATGTAATGATCGCACCGGAGGCGCGTTCGACGAATGCAGGGTCAGAGCGTTGCGTCCAGTTGAAGACCTGCACTGGCAGCGCAGTCGACGCCTCGCCGAACAGGCCGGCCTCTGGTGTATAGGCGGCGGGATATTCACGCACAAATGCCACCATGCCGATCAGCAACAAGGGGGCGGTTTCGCCCAATGCCTGCGCCAGCCCGATAATCGTACCGGTCAGAATGCCCGGAGCAGCCAATGGCAGCACGTGATGGAACACAGATTGCATTTTGGATGCCCCGACCCCCAATGCCGCATCACGGATCGAGGGTGGCACCGATTTCAACGCGGCACGGGTCGAGATGATGATCGTGGGCAGGGTCATCAACGTCAGAACAAGGCCACCGACCAATGGCGAGGACTGGTTGAATTCCATGAAGTTGATGAAAATCGCCAGGCCCAAGATACCATAAACAATCGACGGCACAGCGGCGAGGTTCGAAATATTGACCTCGATCACGTCCGTAATCCGGTTCTTTGGTGCGAATTCCTCGAGATAGATCGACGAGGCCACGCCGATCGGCAATGCCAGAAACAGGACCACCAGCATCATATAAAGCGAACCAAGGATCGCCACGCCCAAACCAGCCGCCTCTGGCCGCTGTACAGATGCGTCAGGGTTGGTAAAGAACCCCCAGTTGAATTTTGTCACCAGCACGCCCGCGTCTGCAAAGGATTGGGCAATCTGCAAGGCTTCCTGCGATGTGTTGCCGTCAAGTGCGGCACTTTCCATCGTCACACGGCCCTTGAAAAAGCCGTCGATCCGTCCGGCAGCCAACAAATCGAATGTCACGGTTTGCCCGACCAAATCAGGGTTGGCCAACACACGGTTCCGCACAGTCGCAGCAGCCTCTTTCGAGATCATATCTGCCACATCCTTGTCGGACAACGTTGTCGTCAACCCTTGGCGCGCTACTTCTGCGACGATTGCATCGCGCAGCACGGGTGCATAGCCGATCGTTGTGGTTTTCGCCATTTCAGCAGGGTCACGGTTGCCTTGTTTGTCTAGCCGGTCGGCAGTGAGGTCCACAGGCAGTGTAATGAAGGTCTGCTGGAAAGAACTCGCACCATTGCCAATGACCGAACTTAACAGAATGACAAGCGCCAGCATCGCGACGATGATCGCGCCAAGACCGTAGGCTTTGAACCGTGCCTCGGCCTTGTTGCGCTTGGTCGTGCGCGCGTCACTGACAAGAAGCGAGTTATTCATTCGTACTGCTCCCGATATTTGCGCACGATATAAAGCGCAAAGACGTTCAAAGCTAAGGTGATCACAAAGAGCGTGAGGCCAAGGGCAAAGGCCACAAGCGTTTCGGGGCTGGCAAAGTCCGTATCACCGGTCAACTGGCTGACAATCTTGACGGTGACGGTTGTCATCGCCTCGAAGGGGTTCAGCGATAGGCGGGCCGCAGCCCCTGCCCCCAGAACAACAATCATCGTCTCGCCAATTGCCCGTGACGCCGCCAGCAGAACCGCCCCCACGATCCCCGGCAGCGCGGCAGGGATGACAACTTGCCGGATCGTCTCGGACGGGGTGGCACCAAGGCCAAGTGATCCGTCGCGCATGGACTGCGGAACAGCATTGATGATGTCGTCTGACAAGGAACTGACGAACGGTATCAACATGATCCCCATAACCAGACCCGCCGTCATCACAGATGACGCGCTTTGCCCCAAACCCATGGGTTCAGCAAAATAGTCACGCAGCAGCGGACCCACAGTGATCAGGGCAAAAAGGCCGTAAACAATTGTCGGGATACCCGCGAGGATCTCGATCGCGGGTTTGGCAACGGACCGCATGCGCGGACTGGCATATTCAGACAGGTATATCGCCGCGAACAACCCGATGGGAACTGCGAACAAAAGCGCGATAAAGCTCACGTAAAGCGTGCCCCACAGCAGCGGCAGGATACCCAGATCAGAGTTGCCACGGAAATTGGGTGACCATGTTGTAGAGAAGAAGAAATCGCGCCAATCATACTGGCCGAAGAAATTGAATGTCTCGAACAGCATCGAAAAGACAATGCCGATTGTCGTCATGATGGCGATGGATGAGGAAAAGATCAAAAGCCCCATGATCCAGCGTTCCGCGTAATTGCGCGCGCGCGCCTCTGTCTTGATCCCGATCAGCGACAGCGCAAAGCCGGTAATTCCCAAGCCCAAAACGACCAGCGAAAAGAACCAACCGGGTGCAATGCCGACAATCCGGCTATATAGCGCGATCAGCAAGACCGCACCAAAGGCTGGAACCGCCGTGGCAAGTGCAGTGTTCAGAGCATGTTGTTTGGGCAATGACACAAGTCTGCGGATATCGCCGCCAGCAACTTGCAAGGCCCGCGCCTTGGCCAAGAAAAAGCCCGCAATGGCCAGCGCGATAACAAACAGAAGCGGCGTCGTCAGCGATTGCATCGGGTATTGTCCATCATCAGTTCAGTACAGGCAGTAAATAGATACTGGGGCGCCTATAGACGCCCCAGTCCGTTCTGTCGAGATTAAGAGCCGGAACCCATAAGGGTTTCGTTCGCAACCGCTTCCTGCACGTTCAGCAGTTCCGGATCAGACACCAGACCGTACTCGGCCAATGGACCGTCAGGGCCCGCGATGTCGTCAGACACAAAGAATTCCGCGAATTCTTTCAGACCGGGGATCACGCCGATGTGGGCTGCCTTGATGTAGAAGTACAGCGGACGCGATACTGGGTATTCAGCAGCGGCGATGCTTTGCGTTGTCGGGACAACACCGTTCATTGTCGCAACTTGCAGCTTGTCTGTGTTGTTTTCGTAGAATGACAGACCGAACACGCCGATACCGTTTGTGTCTGCTTCGATACGCGCAAGCGTTTCGGTGTAGTCACCGTCGATGTCAACCGAACGACCATCGGTACGGATCGCCATGCACTTGCCTTCGGCTGTGTCTTCGTCAACGCCAGCGTCCAGCATAGCTTGAAGGAAACCACCGGCTTCACAGCCAGAGAGGATCACTTTTTCTTCGAACACTTCACGTGTGCCGTGCTTTGTACCCGGGATGAACGCCTGAATTGGCTGCGCGGGGAATGCAGGATTTACCTGATCCCAGGTCTCGAATGTGTTGGCAACCAGTGCACCGTCGATAAAGTGCTCGTTGGCCAGTGCTTTGTACCAGTCTTCAGGTGTGAATTCGAAAGAGCTGCCATTGATGTCAGACGCAAAAACGATGCCGTCATATCCAATGCGCACTTCGATGATGTCTGTGACACCAGCGTCGGCACATGCCGCGATTTCGCGGTCGCGGATCGCGCGGGATGCGTTTGCGATATCGATGGTGTTGTCACCAACGCCTTCACAGAAACGCTTCAGACCAGCGGAAGATCCGCCTGATTCGACAACAGGTGTCGGAAAGTCGAAATTTTCGCCAAATACTTCGGCAACGATAGATGCATAAGGCAGCACCGTAGAAGAACCGGCAATCTGTACGTTGTCACGTGCAAATGTGGTTGTTGCAGTCAGCGCAAGAGCTGCAGTTGTGGCAGTTAGTTTCATGATCGACATCATATCACTCCAGTCAGTCAACATTCGATGTAACGCGAGCCGCCACATCGTTGCGGCACATTTAGGCAAGCTGTCCGAACCTTTTGTGACAGTTATGTAAAAGTTTTATGACGGTGTCGATATTGGCAAAAAAACTGAAACCTGCGTGCCTTGCCCTTCCTGGCTTTCAATGACCAACCGCCCGCGATGCCGGTTGATGATATGCTTCACGATCGCAAGACCAAGCCCGGTCCCCCCCACTTCGCGGGAACGGTGGTTGTCGACGCGGTAGAACCGCTCTGTCAGACGGGCGATGTGATGGGGGGCTATCCCGTCGCCAGTGTCAGAGACGATGATCTGCACCGCTTCGCCGCGCAGTCGCGCATTGATCGCGGGTGGCTTGATCGTGACGGGTACCTGCCCGCCCGCCGCACCATATTTGATCCCGTTCTCGACCAGATTGGTAAAGACCTGCACCAATTGCCCCGCGTCACCCGGCACCACGATATCGTTCGCCACTTGCGCAAGTGTCACCGCGACGCCAGCGGCCCGCGCCTGTGGTTCCAGACCTTTGATAACCGAAGCAAGCAAAGCACCCGGATCGACGTGTTCACGCGGGCGCACACGCTCGTCTTCTTCGACGCGGCTAAGCGAGAGCAGATCATCAACCAAACGCGTCATCCTATTGGCCTCGTTTGCCATGATCCCCAAAAACCGGTCTCTTGCCTTCGGATCATCGCGCGCC
>CBDTYC010000003.1:0-28302 GCA_965364495.1 uncultured Yoonia sp.
CAGTGCGCCGACGGGCGCGAGGACGGGATTGAATGCGCCCGCAACGACAGGCGCGGCTTCCTTCACGCTCATTGTTTTCATTGCATCGCGCAAGGCGTCTGTGACGTCCATATCCGCCACGTCCTGCGCGCCAGCCCTACCGACAAGCACCACAATTTCACCTTTGACCTGACGGTCCGCAAAGGCATCCGCCAAGCTACCCAGATCATCACGTGTCACCTCTTCGAACTTTTTGGTCAGTTCCCGACAAACTACCGCCTGTCGATCACCGCCCAAGACATCGCGCAAATTAGCTAACATTTCCCCAACGCGTTTCGGACTTTCGTAAAATACCAATGTAAAGGGCACATCGCGCAATCCCGCGATCTCTGTTTTGCGCTGTTCTTTTGCTGCGGGAAGGAACCCCACAAAAGCAAAGCGGTCCGTCGGCAGGCCAGATACTGTCAACGCAGCAAGGACAGCCGACGCGCCCGGGGCCGCGACAACGTCCAGACCTTCGGTGATCGCAGCGCGTCCCAGTTCATATCCGGGGTCCGCCACCAGCGGGGTTCCGGCCTCGGACACATAAGCCACAGACTTTCCGTTTTTGATGTCATCGACCAGCCGCGCCACGGCACTTTCGCCGCTATGATCGTGGAATGCGACGACCTTGCGACCGTTCAACGGAACACCGTGGATTTCCATTAGCTTTCGGGCCGTTCGTGTATCTTCGGCGGCGATCAGATCAGCAGATGCCAGAATATCGAGACCGCGCAACGTCATATCCCGCGCAGCCCCGATCGGTGTCGATACAAAGTATAAACCGGCAGCAAGTGGCTTGATCATAAAATTCATAACTAGCCCCGCGTGTCCCCTGCTTTATGATGGTCCCAAGTGGCGGGACGCCTGCGAAGTGGATTTCGTAGGCTGTTCGCTTTGTCCAGGAGGGATACCACGCATGTTTGCCCGTTTCACCAGTGCCCGCAAGACACTTGCGCGCTTTTTTGTTTTTATCTCTGTACTGTGGCTTGCTGCATGTGATGTGACCCTCGCACCTGACGCCAATGTCGGACAACAAATCGATGTAACACGACCTATCCAGGTGGCACTGCTGGTGCCTGGTGCCTCGACGCAAGAGACCGATAATCAACTTGCCCGGAATTTCGAGAACGCGGCCCGCATGGCGATTGCCGATGTGCGGGGGGCAACGATTGAACTGCGCGTCTACAACACTGCCGGCGGAAACCCGCAACAAGCCGCGCTTGCCGCGACACGCGCCGTGGATGACGGTGCCAAGATCATCATCGGCCCCCTTTTCGGCGAGGCCGCAAATGCGGCTGGCGTCGCAATTGCAGGACGCAATGTGAATGTCTTGGCCTTCTCCAACAACCGCGCCTTTGCGGGCGGCAACGTCTTTATTCTTGGTGCGACTTTTGACAACACCGCCGAACGCCTTGTGCAATACGCCAATCGCCAAGGCATTAACCGGTACATGGTTCTGCATGGTCAGGACTTATCCGGCAATGTCGGCCGCGATGCGATCACAGCCGCTGTCCGCAACAACGGCGGGCAGGTTGTCGGCGTCGAAAGCTACCCTTTGTCGCAACAAGGCATCTTTTCTTCGACGCGGCGCATCGTCTCGAGTGTGCAATCGTCCGGTGCGCAGGCTGTCTTTACCACTGCGGGCGCAAATGCGGATCTTCCAATCGTGGCAACTGCACTGCCCGACGCCGGTATGAGCATTGAACGGTCGCCCTTCATCGGCTTGACCAGGTGGGATACGCTGCCGCAACTGGTGGCTTTACCCGGACTGGACGGCGGGCTATTCGCGCTGCCCGATCAAAGCACTGCAACGCTTTTTGCCAACCGTTACGCGGCGACTTATGGAGCACCACCGCATCCGCTTGCAGGTCTGGCCTATGATGGTATTGCTGCGATTGGCGCCTTGGTCGCTGCCGGCAACACCGATGCATTAACAAAAGAAGCCTTGACCCAACCGCAAGGTTTCCGTGGCACAGACGGCGTGTTCCGGTTATTGCCAAACGGGCTAAACCAGCGCGGCCTTGCTGTCGCGACAATCCGAGACAATCAGGTGATCATCCTTGAACAAGCCCCAAGAAGCTTTGGCGGCCCCGGCCTCTAAGAAGAAATCAAGACCGCTGAATTCACCGCCGGAAGGATTGATCTGTCCGGCGGATGCTATTTTTGACCATGCAGCAGTGTCGGCAGAGATTGCAGACAAGATCGCCGGCGCGACATCTGAAAAAGACATCCGTGCGGCGACCGTCGCGACGCTTTCCGCGGCGCGCAAAGAAGGTATGGCCACGATTGCTGCGGCCTTTTGTGCCCAGCCTTTTGCATCGCGCCCCACAACCCGCGCCTATAGCTGGCTGACCGACCAAATCCTGCAAGTCGTATTGCACACTGCCACGCGACATCTGCACCCACTCCCCAACCCGACCCAAGGCGAGCGTCTTTCGCTCATTGCTGTCGGCGGTTACGGGCGTGGCGAAATGGCACCGCAGTCCGATGTGGATTTGCTGTTCCTGACCCCGCACAAGATTACGCCATGGGCCGAAAGCGTCGTGGAATCGATGCTTTATATGCTTTGGGACCTTAAACTGAAGGTCGGGCATGCCACCCGCACAGTCAAAGACTGCGTCCGCCTTGCGCGAGAAGATTATACTATTCGCACGTCTTTGGTCGAATACCGCCACCTTGCAGGCGATGCCGCGCTGGCAAAGGATCTGGGCAAACGCCTGTGGGACGAGCTATTCAAGTCGACCGCCAGCGACTTTATCGAAGCAAAATTGGCCGAACGCGCCGAACGCCACCGCAAGCAAGGCGGGCAGCGCTATGTGGTCGAACCAAACGTCAAAGAGGGCAAAGGCGGTCTGCGCGATTTGCAGTCGCTGTTTTGGATCAGCAAGTATGTCAACGGCGTGAAAGACGCGGCCGAACTTGTCGACCTCAAAGTATTTACCGCCGAGGAATTCGAAACTTTCGTCACTGCCGAAGACTTCTTGTGGGCCGTGCGCTGCCATTTGCATCTGATCTCTGGCCGCGCGATGGACCAGTTGACTTTCGATTTGCAAGTCGAGGTGGCCACCGCAATGGGTTATACCGACCACGGCGGTCGGCGCGGCGTGGAACACTTCATGCAGGCCTACTTCCGTCAGGCCACGCGGGTTGGCGAACTGACGCGGATTTTCCTGACCGCCCTCGAAGCAAATCACACGAAATCCGAACCCATGCTGTTGCGGCTTCTGGCCCGCAGGAAACGCGCCAAAGCGCCTTATGCTATCAAACAGAACCGTCTGACAGTCGCCGATCAGGATGCCTTTTTTGCCGACAAGCTCAATATGCTGCGCATTTTCGAAGAGGCCTTGCGGACTGGCACCCTTTTGCACCCCGACGCCATGCGCCTGATCGCAGCAAACCTTGATGTGATCGACGACGATATGCGCGAAGACCGCGAGGCGCGACGTATTTTCACCGGTTTGATGCTCAAACACGGCAATCCCGAACGCGCGTTGCGGCGCATGAATGAATTGGGCGTGCTATCTGCGTTCATTCCCGAATTCGCACCAATTGTCGCAATGATGCAGTTCAATATGTACCACCACTATACGGTGGACGAACATACCATTCAGGTGATCAGCAACCTTGCCCAGATCGAGCGGAAAGAACTGATCGAGGCACTGCCCGTTGCCTCGGGTATTCTGGAGCGGGGCATAAACCGCAAAGTCCTGTACGTCGCTTTGCTGCTGCATGATATCGGCAAGGGCCGAGACGAGGATCATTCAATTCTGGGTGCGCAAATCGCGCGCAAAGTCGCGCCGCGTTTGGGGCTGGGCAAGAAAGACTGCGAGACCGTTGAATGGCTGATCCGGTATCACTTGCTGATGTCGGACGTCGCACAAAAGCGTGACATTTCAGAACCGCGCACGGTGCGCGGATTCGCCAATGCCGTGAAATCGGTCGAACGCCTTGATCTTCTAACGGTCCTGACTGTTTGCGATATTCGTGGCGTCGGGCCGGGGACTTGGAACAACTGGAAGGCGGTGTTGATCCGCAATCTTTACAAGGCGACAAAAACAGCCCTCCAGACGGGTCTTGAAGACCTCAACCGCGAGCATCAGGAAGCCGAAGCAAAGCGCGCATTGCGTGCCCAGCTTAGCGACTGGTCAAGCAAAGCGCTGAAGACCGAAATCGGGCGGCACTATGGCCCCTACTGGCAAGGGTTGCCGCTTTCTGCGCAGGTCGTCTTTGCGGAATTGCTGCACGATATCTCTGACGACGAAATCAAGATTGACCTCATGCTTGATGAAGACCGCGATGCAACACGTGCGTGTTTTGCGATGGTCGATCATCCGGGACTGTTCAGCCGCATGACGGGGGCATTGGCCCTTGTCGGCGCCAACGTTGTTGATGCGCGGACTTATACATCCAAAGACGGCTACGCGACTGCTGCTTTCTGGGTGCAGGACAACGAAGGAAACCCCTACGAGGTTTCACGGCTGCCACGCCTACGGACGATGATCAAACGCACGCTGATGGGCGAAGTCGTCGCGCGCGAGGCGTTCAAGGAAAAAGACAAAATCAAGAAACGCGAGCGCGCATTCCGTGTGCCGACCAACATCAGTTTCGACAACGAAGGGTCGGAAATCTATACGATCATCGAAGTGGACACCCGCGACCGTCCGGGGCTGCTTTATGACCTGACGCGGACACTGGCCGAGAACCACGTCTATATCGCTTCTGCCGTGATCGCGACCTACGGTGAACAGGTCGTCGATACGTTCTACGTCAAAGACATTGTAGGACTAAAATACTATTCAGAGGCAAAACGCGCAGCGCTTGAACGCAAACTGCGCGAGGCGTTGATCAAAGGCGCAGAACGCGCGGCCAACGCATGAAGCCGGTACGGTTGATGGCGGGTTTCTTTACCGTCGGTATCTGGACACTCGTCAGTCGCGTCATGGGTTTTGTGCGCGACATCATGATCGCGGCCTACTTGGGAACAGGTCCCGTCGCCGAGGCATTTCTTGTCGCGTTTTCCCTGCCTAACCTGTTCCGCAGGTTTTTTGCCGAAGGTGCGTTTAACATGGCGTTTGTGCCCATGTTTTCCAAAAAACTAGAGGGCAACGACGGCGCCCATCGCTTTGCCCAGGATGCCTATGTCGGCATGGCTGGGATTCTTACGGTTTTCACCGTGATCGGCGTGATCTTTATGCCCGCGCTGGTGGCGATGATGGCCAGCGGCTTTTTGGGAAGCGAACGTTTTGATCTGGCCGTTTACTATGGCCGCATCGCATTCCCTTATATCCTTTTCATCTCGCTTTCGGCGTTATTATCGGGTGTCCTGAACGCAACAGGGCGCTTTACGGCGGCCGTCGCTTCACCGGTGTTCCTGAACATTATTTTCGTAGTCGCCTTGTTGATCGCGGGATCAGTTGTGGGGTTTGACTGCAATTGCACCCCCGCCCAAGAACAGACCTACATCGGACGGGCGCTCGCCTATGCTGTCCCCGTCGCCGGGATCGGGCAGTTGCTGATCGTTTGGGTTGCAGCCAAACGCGCGGGCTTTGCTTTGCGCATCGGCAGACCCAGAATGACGCCCGAGTTGAAACGGCTCGCGATCATCGCGGCACCTGCGGCTTTGGCTGGCGGCGTCGTTCAGATCAATTTGCTTGTGGGGCGTCAGGTTGCAAGTTTCTTTGACGGTGCCGTCGCGTG
The DNA here is from genome assembly GCA_965364495.1 of uncultured Yoonia sp. Taxonomy (GTDB): domain Bacteria; phylum Pseudomonadota; class Alphaproteobacteria; order Rhodobacterales; family Rhodobacteraceae; genus Yoonia. The sequence continues at coordinate 5,719 of CBDTYC010000003.1, forward strand.
GTTGAACTATGCAGATCGTCTGTACCAGCTACCGTTGGGTGTGGTCGGCATCGCAATCGGTGTCGTGCTATTGCCGGACCTGTCGCGTCGCTTGCGTGCTGGCGATGATGCAGGCGGGCAAGACGCATTCAACCGCGCTTCTGAAATCAGTTTGGCCCTCACGATCCCTGCATCGGTAGCGCTTATGGTTATTCCGCTGCCCTTGGTCAGTGTCCTGTTCGAGCGCGGCGCATTCACCAGTGACGACACTGCCGCCACCGCCCTAGCGGTTGCGATCTACGGGCTGGGCCTGCCTGCTTTCGTTCTGCAAAAGACGTTGCAACCGTTGTTTTTCGCACGCGAAGATACCAAACGCCCCTTCTATTATGCGCTGATCGCGATGGTGCTGAATGCCGCCCTTGCGATTGGGCTGTCGCCTTTGATCGGGTTTGCGGCTGCGGCCCTCGGGACATCCATTACAGGGTGGGCCATGGTGCTGTTGCTGGCGCGCGGCGCCCGATCGATGGGCGATGCTGCCAAGTTTGATGCACGGTTCAAGTCACGGCTGGGCCGGATCATCCTTGCCGCACTTGGCATGGGGGTGATCTTGTTTATCACCTCAGCTACGCTGCAACCGTTCTTTGGTGTTGCAACAATCCGCTATCTCGCTTTGCTGTTTCTGGTCGTGGTCGGGATTGTCAGCTATTTTGGCTTGGGTCACCTGATCGGAGCGTTTCGCATGTCAGAATTCAAACGCAACCTGCGGCGCTAGGACCGCTCGCGCATGCGCGCCAACAATGCGGACCAGCCACCGGGTGCCAGGACGATCGACAGCATGAAACCTGTTGAAAACCCTGCAAGCTCGGCAATCCACTGGCTGCCGGTCCCGAAGAGCAGACCGAAAAGCAGCTGAAGGCCCAAGAGGAAACCGATCAAGCGGAACGCCTTGATCTGGTTGTCGCCCGCTTCCCCCAATCGTAACCAAAGCGCATAGGTGTATGCCCCGATCAATCCGTAGACTGGCGTAAAGCCACCCAGCAGCGGGTACCGGCCATCGACCATCAGGCCAAAAATGACCGCACCGGAAATGCTGGTGACAAGATAGATCAGCAGCACCTTTCCGCCGCCATAGTATTCGGCCGAAAACTTGCCCAACGCGAGGGTAAGAGCCGCGCAAAACGCCACCTGCGTAAGCTGCACATTCACAAAAGGATAGGTCACAAAACGCTTGAGCATATCGAGCGAATAATCGCCGTTCACCAGCACTCGATCCAGGACAACCGAAGAGAACCCGAATTCCTCGATCGCGGCAATCCGCCAGCCAACTCCGCGCGGCCCACCTATCACACCGGCATTGGCCAATTGGAAAATGACTTCGATCCCGACAATCAACACTGCCAAAGCGATCACAACCGGTGGCAAAGCATTAAACGGGCTTTCGTACTTATCCGAGCTTTCGGGCTCCATATGCGTCCCCTGAGACAGTTGAAGTTGACGGGTCTGTCTGGCATGGGTATGCGACCCCTGCCCCGAAATCTAGCCCGGACGACAACATCATGACCGAGACCTCTTTTACGCCACGTGTTTTCTCTGGCATCAAGCCATCCGGCGGTCTGACGCTCGGCAATTATTTGGGCGCGATCAAACGCTTTGTGGGCATGCAAGGCCAGATGGAAACCATCTACTGTGTCGTTGATATGCACGCGATCACGGTCTGGCAGGACCCTAAAGAGCTGGCCAACATGACCCGCGAGGTGGCCGCTGGTTATCTGGCTGCCGGTCTTGATCCCAGCCAGTCTATCTTGTTCAACCAAAGTCAGGTTTCTGCACATGCCGAACTGGGGTGGGTGTTCAATTGCGTCGCCCGTGTCGGATGGATGAACCGTATGACCCAGTTCAAAGACAAGGCAGGCAGCAATGCGGAAAAAGTCTCGCTTGGGCTTTATGCCTATCCTGCGCTTATGGCCGCCGACATTCTGCTTTATCACGCGACCCATGTTCCCGTGGGCGAGGACCAAAAGCAGCATGTCGAACTGACGCGCGATATCGCCAACAAGTTCAACCACGACTTCAAAGTGGATTTCTTTCCCCAGACCGAACCCGTCATTGACGGCCCTGCAACGCGGATCATGAACCTGCGTGACGGCACCAAGAAGATGTCGAAGTCCGGCGAAAGCGACATGGAACGCATCAACATGACCGACGATGCCGACAAGATCGCCAAGAAGTTCAAGAAAGCCAAAACTGATCCCGAACCTTTGCCTGACACCATCGAAGGCCTCAAGGACCGCCCCGAAGCACGCAATCTGGTCGAAATCTATGCCGCCCTGAACGATATGACGCCCGAGGCGGTGATTGCGGACTACGCAGGCGCGCAGTGGGGCCGTTTCAAGCCCGCGTTGGCCGATCTAGCCGTTGCCAAGCTTGCCCCCATCTCGGACGACATGGCGCGCTACATGGCCGATCCAGCAGAGATTGACCGCATCTTGGGCGAAGGTGCCGCTAAAGCGCGCGCAATCGCAGAGCCGATCTTGCGCCAGACTTACGATATTGTGGGCCTGCTGCGCAGCTAGGCAGTCTGGCACAGCAGCTTTGCGCCTCTTAGTGCTATGATTCACGCTATTCCTTGTTAGATTTGGCCTGTCACGTGGTCTACGTGATCAGTCAATCGAAAGGCTTTGCAATGTCAGAACCAAGTTCACCCCGCATGGGTCACGTGCATTTACGCGTTTCCAACCTTGAACAGGCGATTGCGTTTTACTGCGACATTTTGGGATTTCACGTCACCCAACGCTACGGCAAAGGGGCCGTATTCTTGGCGGGCGGGGACTATCACCATCATATCGGTCTGAACACTTGGGAAAGCCTTGGCGCAAAACCGCCTCCTGCGGGGCACACGGGATTGTATCATTCTGCCTTTCTCTATGACGATCGCAAGGCGTTGGGACAGGTTCTGGCACGGCTTGAGGCTGCCAACATCCCGCTGGACGGGGCCGCAGACCACGGGGTTAGCCAATCGGTCTATCTACGTGACCCGGATCAAAACGGGGTTGAGTTGACAATCGACAAACCAAAAGATGAATGGCCGCGCGACGCATCGGGTGAATTGCTGATGGTAAATGAACCATTGGACGTTGCGGCAATTCGTGCCTTGGCTGACTAATACCAGAATTCATCCATCCTGCCCCATCAGCGGCGTTCTCACATCATCACGGGGGCCTACGCTGCTTGTCCGTTACCAAGGTCATTTACCTCGCTCTTGACCCGGCATAACCTCCGGCGAAACGGGGGTGTATGACATGAGCTTGGGCAAAAATATCTGGACCTATTTCGAAGGTGCATGGCACGAAGGCGACCTGCCCGTCATGCGTGCCGCCGACCATGGGTCTTGGCTTGGCACAACTGTCTTTGACGGTGCCCGATTTGTGAATGGCCTGACGCCTGATCTGGATTTGCATTGCGCGCGGGTCAATCGGTCTGCAGCGGCATTGATGATTACCCCCACAGTCAGCACCAAAGACATGATCGCGATTACGCTTGAAGGCTTGGCACATTACCCCAAAGGGGCGGCGGTTTATATCCGTCCGATGTATTGGGCAATTCACGGTGATGCGACGGCAATCGTACCCTCACCCGACGAAACAGGTTTCGCGATCTGCCTTGAAGAAATACCTTTTGCACCGCCTACCGCATCAACCACGCTGGGCCTGACGCGTTTTCGCCGTCCGGTGATCGAAAGTGCGGTAGTGAATGCAAAAGCAGGCTGTCTTTACCCCAATAACGCCCGCATGTTGCACGAAGTCCGTGCGCGCGGTTTCGGCAATGCGCTTGTCGCTGATGCGATCGGCAATGTGGCAGAAACAGCGACTGCAAACGTGTTCATGGTCAAGGATGGCGAAGTGTTTACGCCCGTCGCAAACGGCACTTTCCTGTCCGGCATCACAAGAGCGCGCCATATTGCGAACCTGCGTGCTGACGGGTCGTTGGTCCACGAAGCAGTTCTTACTTTTGATGACTTCCGCACCGCTGACGAAGTCTTTTTGTCAGGCAATATGTCGAAGGTCACACCCGTGACCGCGTTTGAAGACCGCCAGTACCAAATCGGCCCCGTCACACGCAAAGTCCGGGACATGTATTGGGACTGGGGTGCCAGCACTGCTTAAATGTGCGGTTGCCACGCCAGACATGATACGGCACAATCAGCCAGAATAAGGAGTTCATGATGCGTAAGTTCTTGGTCGTTCTGGACGACAGCCGCGAATGCCTGAATGCAATGCGATTTGCTGCGATGCGTGCATCACATACCGGTGGCGGGGTTGCTGTATTGGCGATCATTCCACCAGACGAGTTCAACCACTGGATTGGCGTAGGTGAAATTATGCGTGCCGAAGCCCGCGAAAGGATCGAAGTACACTTCGAGGTATTTGCAAAGTGGATGCGCGACAAGCAAAACGTGGACCCCGAATTGATCATCCGCGAAGGCGAGGCAGTTGCGGAAATCATGGCCCAAGTCAAGGAAGACCCAGACATCGGGGTGCTTGTCCTTGGCGCAGGTGATGACAGCAAAGGGCCCGGACCACTGGTCACCCACATGACCCGTCAATCCGGCAGCCTGCCGATCCCCCTTACGATTGTCCCCGGTGATCTGTCCAAAGAGCGGCTAGAAGCGATCACATAGCCGCGCGACCGTCCAATCTTAGAACCGTTCCAAACCTTGACAGTCGGGCTTGCCGTGCGCATATCTAAAGCCTGACAAAAAAGGTTTGCGCTATGTTCATCCAGACTGAATCAACCCCAAATCCAGCAACGCTCAAGTTTCTGCCCGGCCAGAATGTGCTTGAAGTCGGGACAGCCGATTTCCCAAGCATAGAGGCCGCACAAAGTTCGCCTCTGGCAAAGCGCATTTTCGCGACAGGCAATGTAACAGGCGTATTCTTCGGGATCGACTTTGTGACGGTGACAAAGGCTGACGACATCGCGTGGGACCACATCAAACCCGGCATCCTTGGCGCGATCATGGAACATTACCAGTCCGGTCAATCCGTCATGGCAGACGACCACAAGCCCGCCAGCGGGCATGCTGAACATACCGGTGAAGACGGCGAGATCGTGAACCAGATCAAGGAATTGCTTGATACACGCGTCCGTCCGGCGGTGGCACAAGATGGCGGCGACATCACTTTCCATGGTTTCGAGCGCGGGATCGTTTATCTGCACATGCAAGGCGCATGCGCTGGCTGCCCATCCTCGACTTTGACATTGAAAATGGGGATCGAGAACCTGCTGCGCCATTATATCCCCGAGGTGGTCGAGGTCAGACCTGTTGCAGCCTAACCCGACTTTGCTTGCATTCGATACATCGGCGGCGCATTGCGCCGCCGCTTTGTTGTGTGCTGGGCAGGTCGTCACGCGGGTGGACGAAATGGCCAAGGGTCAAGCCGAACATCTGATGCCGATGCTGGAAGAAATGCTTGCAGCAGCAAAACTTGATTGGGCTGCCCTTGATGGCATCGGGGTTGGCATCGGCCCGGGGAACTTTACGGGCATACGCATCTCGCTTGGTGCGGCACGTGGTCTTGCCCTTGGACTTGGAAAGCCCGCAATCGGGGTCAACGGATTTGACGCGCGGGCGTTTCAGGAACAGTTGCCTTTCACGGCAACCATCCCTGCGCCGCGCAATCAATCCTACGCGCAGTTGTTCGATACCTCGGGTCAGAGCGCGCCGGAACAATGCGACGCACCGGCAGGCGTGCAAAAACCTGCCGTAGACGGTAGAGCAGCGGGTGCGCATATCGCAGCCGCACGGTTGGGTGACCCCGCTACGCGCCCTGCGCCTCTCTATATCCGGAGTGCCGACGCAGCCCCGCCGCGCGATCCGGCGCCCACGCTTTTGCCATGACGCCCGACGCCCTCGCCGCACTTCACGCCAAGGCATTTAGTGCGACGCGGGCATGGTCCGCGAATGAATTCTCAAGCCTCATTTCGCAGAACGGCACATTGGTCTGCGGCACAACACATAGCTTTGCATTGATCCGTATCGTCGTTGACGAAGCCGAAGTCCTGACCCTTGCCACTGATCCCGCAATGCGGCGGCAAGGGCTGGCAAAGTCTGCACTGACCGACGCAGAAGCGGCCGCGCGGCATGCCGGCGCAAAGACCATGTTTCTAGAGGTCGGCGAAGACAACATCGCTGCAAAGGCGCTTTATGCTGCTTGCGGTTATACTCAGGTCGGGCGGCGTCCGGGTTACTATGTGCCTAAAAATGCCGCGCCAATTGCGGCCCTGGTTATGCGCAAAGAACTGAAACCTGCGTGACCTTAGGTCAAGTGGGCTGTATCGCGCGTTTAACGTGCGGATACCCCTGATTTACACTAAAAAGCGGTTGATCTTCGTGGCAAGGCAAGGCCTTATCTTGCGATGACCGGACTCGATTGTCTGGGCTTTTAACAGAGGGGGCGCCTGTCGCCCGCTAAACCTCGCGTAACGACCTGGGAGAATTATCAATGACACTAATGCACAAATTCCTTGGCGCATCTGCTGCGCTGGCGTTGACCGCCGGTACTGCTGCTGCCGATCCAGCCATCCTTTTTGACCTTGGCGGCAAGTTTGACAAGTCATTCAACGAAAGCGCCTACAACGGTGCAGAGCGTTGGGCGGCAGAGACAGGCGGTTCTTACGCCGAAGTCGAAATCCAGTCCGACGCACAGCGTGAGCAGGCGATCCGTCGCTTTGCGGAATCCGGCGCAAACCCGATTGTCATGGCTGGCTTTTCATGGGCCACACCATTGGCTGAAGTTGCGGCCGACTATCCTGACACCAAGTTCTCGATCATCGACATGGTTGTTGACGCGCCAAACGTCCGCTCTGTTGTATTCAACGAACACGAAGGTTCCTACCTCGTTGGCATGATGGCTGCGATGGCATCCGAATCCGGCACGGTTTCCTTCGTTGGTGGTATGGATATCCCGCTGATCCGCAAATTCGCCTGTGGCTTCGCCCAAGGTGCAAAAGCTGTAAATGCTGACGCGACAGTCATCTCCAACATGACAGGTACAACGCCTACCGCTTGGAATGATCCGGTAAAGGGTTCCGAACTAACGCTGGCACAGATCAGCCAAGGCTCTGACGTCGTCTTCGCTGCTGCCGGTGGCACAGGCGTTGGTGTTCTGCAAACAGCCGCAGACGAAGGCATCCTGTCAATCGGTGTGGACGCAAACCAGAACTACCTGCACCCGGGTCAGGTTCTGACATCCATGCTCAAGCGCGTCGACAACGCCGTTTATGAGGCCTTCTCACAAGGTGAAATGCTCGAGACCGGCTTTAACGTCATGGGCGTTTCCAACGAAGGTGTTGGTTATGCGCTGGACGAATTCAACGCCGAGTTGGTGACTGCCGAAATGCAGGCAGCCGTCGATGCATCTGCTGCAGCGATCTCTGCAGGCGATCTGATGGTCCACGACTATACATCCGACGAAAGCTGCCCAGCACTCGACTTCTAAGTTGATGCTCAGGCCATAAAACCAAGGCCGCGCAGAGAAATCCGCGCGGCCTTTTGCATATCTGGAACAGGTGCCCCATGACCGAACAAAGCCCCGCCATTGAGTTGAAAGGCATTTCCAAAGCCTTTGGCCCTGTTCAAGCGAATAAAGACATTTCCATCCGCGTGATGCCCGGCACGATCCACGGGATCATCGGCGAGAACGGGGCCGGAAAGTCAACCTTGATGTCGATCCTGTATGGCTTTTACAAAGCCGACAAAGGCGAGATTTTTATCGCCGGCAAAAAGACATCTATCCCTGACAGCCAAGCAGCGATTGCCGCAGGCATCGGCATGGTTTTCCAGCACTTTAAGCTAGTTGAAAACTTCACAGTCCTAGAGAACGTCGTTCTGGGAGCCGAAGACAGTGGCCTTTTGCGGCCATCGCTAGCGCGCGCACGGCGAGAACTCAAAAGCCTTGCCGAAGAATATGAACTTAATGTCGATCCTGATGCGTTAATTGAAGAAGTCGGCGTTGGCACCCAGCAGCGGGTCGAAATCCTCAAGGCACTTTACCGCAAGGCCGACATCCTGATTCTGGACGAACCCACTGGCGTGCTGACACCCGCCGAGGCCGACCACCTGTTCCGCATTCTTGAAAACCTCAAACGCGAGGGCAAGACGATCATCCTGATCACGCACAAACTGCGCGAGATCATGGAAATCACTGATACCGTCAGCGTCATGCGCCGTGGTGAAATGACAGCGACCGTCAAGACATCTGAAACCAGCCCTGCCGAGCTTGCCGAATTGATGGTTGGCCGCAAGGTTCTGCTGCGCGTCGACAAGGCACCCGCGACGATCGGGCGCAAGATCCTCGAAGTCAAAGACCTGAATGTCACCGATAGTAAAGGCGTGCACCGCCTTAAGGGTGTCAGTTTCGATGTCCATGCTGGCGAAATCCTCGGCATCGCGGGAGTTGCTGGCAACGGGCAATCCGAATTGCTCGAGGTACTGGGCGGCTATGAAAAAGCCACGGGTTCAATCATGGTTAATGGCGAAGCGATTGATCTGACCGGCGCCAAGTCCGACGGTCAAAGTCGCCGCGCACGCGGGATCAGCCATGTACCTGAAGATCGCCAGCGAGAAGGCCTGATTATGGACTTCCACGCGTGGGAAAACACCGCCTTTGGCTATCACCACGATCCGCGCTACCAGCGGTCCCGACTTTTGATGGATAACGCCGCTATTCGCAAAGATACCGAAGAAAAAATGGCCCGTTTCGACGTGCGCCCGCCTGACCCTAGCCTTGCCGCCAAAAGCTTTTCAGGGGGCAATCAGCAGAAAATCGTACTGGCCCGTGAAATCGAACGTAACCCGGATCTACTCTTGATCGGGCAGCCGACGCGCGGCGTCGACATCGGCGCGATCGAATTTATTCACCAGCAAATTGTTGCACTTAGGGATCAGGGCAAAGCAATTTTGTTGGTTTCCGTCGAGTTGGAAGAGATTTTATCACTGTCCGACAGGATTGCCGTTATGTTTGACGGAAAAATGATGGGCGAGCGGATGCCTGAAAACACGGATGAAAAAGAACTCGGTCTGCTGATGGCAGGCATGAGCGGGGAGACGGCGTAATGGACGTTATGCCAAAGTGGGCCGATGTGATCCTGATCCCTTTGATCTCGATCCTTTTGGCCGCAATTCTCTCTGCGCTTGTCATCCTTGCGATTGGTGAAAGCCCTTGGGCTGCACTAAAGCTGATGGTCGATGGTGCGCTCGGGTCTACCTATGGCTGGGGCTACACGCTTTATTATGCGACCAACTTTATCTTCACTGGTCTGGCTGTTTCCATCGCGTTTCATGCCCGTCTGTTCAATATCGGCGGCGAAGGGCAGGCATTGATTGGCGGTCTTGGTGTCGCGATTATCTGCCTTTATATCCCGTGGCCGCATTGGTCATTGGCACTGCTGGGCGCATCGATTGGTGCCGCCGTATTCGGTGCAGCATGGGCTGCGATCCCTGCGTTCTTGCAGGCAAAGCGCGGCAGTCACATCGTCATCACGACGATCATGTTCAACTTTATCGCTGCTGCCACGCTGAACTATTTCCTGATTGGCGCGCTCAAAGCGCCCGGTATGGAACCGGCCACCCCGAAATTCCCGGAAGCGACGCATTTGCCGTCCTTTCAAGACATGTTCAACTTTGGCGAAACCACGTTCTTTCGGGGTGCCCCTGCGAACGTCACGTTCTTTGTTGCGATTGCCGCCTGCCTGTTTCTTTGGATCCTGATCTGGAAAACGCGGCTTGGCTACGAAATCCGGTCTTTCGGGCATTCTGAATCCGCAGCGAAATACGCGGGCATCAGCCCGACCAAGATCATTATGGTTGCCATGCTCATCTCAGGCGCTCTTGCCGGCATGATGGCCATCAACAACGTACAGGGCGAGGCCGAACGGCTGGTCCTGAACGCAGTGGAGGGGGCGGGCTTTATCGGCATCGCCGTCGCACTGATGGGGCGCAGCCATCCTTTCGGGGTATTGCTGGCGGCCCTTCTTTTCGGCTTTCTATATCAAGGCGGCGCAGAACTCGCCCTATGGACGTCGATCCCCCGTGAGTTGATCATCGTAATACAGGCATTGGTGATCCTCTTTACGGGTGCACTAGACAATATGGTGCGCATGCCGCTCGAGCGGCTATTCCTGGCAATGAGGAGAGCAAAAACATGACGACAGGACCATTCAAAATCGGTGTCGATGATGACACCGGCGCCGACCTAGGCTTTGTGCTGAGTTGTCTCGCACTTGGCATGATCTCGATGGAAGAACTGCACCAATGGGTGCACCACGTCATCGACAATACACCCAGCGCAGAAATTCCGCCCCATCTGGTGGCTTTGCTATCGGTCAAGAAACCCGCGACTGTGTTGCAGTCGAATGGTGCTGTCTTGCCCCGTATGCCGCATGATCCGTTCATCACCGATGACCGGTTCGACGCGATGCTGGGGCTGCAGTTCTTTTTGCGCCGTGACAAGACCCAAGCGGTCGACATCACGCAGGCAGAGGCCGAAGCAGCCCTGCGCCACAATCCAGAGGTTGCAGATCGCTTCTTTGCCCTCTTCCCGTTCCTGATGGAGAAAGCCGCCTAAATGGACTTTGGAACCCTTTTGCAGATGCTGGACGCAACTTTGCGTCTGGCGACCCCGCTTCTTCTGGCTTGCCTTGCAGGTCTTTATTCAGAGCGGGCCGGTATCTTTGATATCGGGCTAGAGGGTAAGATGCTGGCGGCCGCTTTTCTATCGGCCGCCATTGCAGCCGTATCCGGCAGCGTCTGGCTCGGGCTGTTGGCGGGTATTGGCGCGTCCATGCTGTTGTCGGCAATCCACGGGCTTGCCTCGATTACCTTTCGCGGGAACCAACTGATTTCTGGTGTGGCGATCAATTTTCTGGCTGCGGGTCTGACCGTGGTTATTGCCCAAAGCTGGTTCGCCCAAGGCGGGCGCACGCCGCAGCTGACGGGTGACGCTCGTTTCAACCCGATCGAGCTGCCGTTTGCATCGGCCCTACAAGACATTCCGATCCTGGGGCCGATTTATTATGAACTGATATCCGGACATACGATCCTGGTCTACGTGGCCCTGCTTATGGTGCCGCTGACGTGGTGGATTTTATTCCGTACCCGCTTTGGCCTGCGTCTGCGCGCAGTTGGTGAAAATCCGGCCGCTGTTGACACTGCTGGTGTTTCCGTCGTTTGGCTGCGGTTTGCAGCAGTCGGAATCTGCGGCATTCTTTGCGGCATCGCAGGTGCGTATCTGGCGACAGCCCTTCAAGCGGGCTTTGTCAAAGACATGAGCGCCGGACGCGGATTTATCGCCCTTGCCGCCCTGATCTTTGCAAAATGGCGCCCTTGGTATGCGCTTTATGCCTGCCTTCTGTTTGGCTTCTTGCAGGCGATGTCGTTGCGTCCGGACGTGATCGAAAACGTCCTGAGCTTTAAGGTGAATGGTCAGTTCCTTGATGTGCTACCATACATTCTAACCGTCGTGATTTTGGCTGGTTTCGTCGGCAAAGCGATCCCGCCGCGTGCCGGTGGAGCACCTTATGTCAAAGAACGCTAAAACACTCGCTGCGCAGATCAAGGCCGTCGCTGGCACAGAGCCTATACAGATCGGCCTGATCCTTGGCTCTGGTTTGGGCCATATTGCCAACGAAGTTGACGGCATAGCGATCCCCTATAGTGACCTGCCCGGTTTCCCGCATGCAGGCGTGTCTGGCCACAACCCGAACTTGGTGATCGGCGATCTTGAAGGTGTGCGCGTCGCGGTTTTCGGTGGTCGTGCACATTATTATGAAAGCGGGCGCGGGGATGCGATGCGCCTGCCATTGGAAGTGCTCAAGGAGCTTGGCGCAGATACGATGATCGCAACGAACGCCGCCGGATCAATGCGGTCGGATATGCCGACCGGATCAATCATGTGTCTGTCGGACCATATCAATTTTTCCGGCCTCAATCCGCTGATTGGCGAGCCAACAGACGCCCGCTTTGTTCCGATGAAAGATGCATACGATCCAGCAATCCGCAAAGCTTTGCGCGCGGCAGCAGGTGCCGCGCATGTCGATATGGCTGACGGTGTCTACGCTTGGTATTCCGGCCCGTCGTTTGAGACCCCTGCGGAAATACGTGCGATCGCCATGTTGGGCGCGGATGCGGTCGGCATGTCAACGGTCCCCGAAGTTATCCTTGCGCGTTTCCTTGGGCTGAGGGCTGCAGCAATTTCGACGATCACCAACATGGCCGCCGGCATGAGCGACGAGGCAATCAGCCATGAACATACCAAAGCCATGGCACCCATCGGCGCGGCCAAGCTGGAAAAAGTTCTGCGCGGCTATTTGCGCAGCCTTCCATAAGTCCAAACCATTCTCACCAATAGGTCCAAGTTGCGGAATTGCTGCATTTGCAGCGTGAAATGTGTCGCAACATTTGACAGCGGTGCACGAAAGGTTTTTGTTAGAGAGAGCGGCACAAGCGCCCCGGAATAGCTCATGCAAATTTATCTTCCTATCGCCGAAGTTTCGGTGAACGCCTTCCTTTTACTCGGACTAGGCGGCATCGTGGGCATCTTGTCCGGTATGTTCGGCGTTGGTGGCGGTTTCTTGATGACGCCGCTGTTGTTCTTTATCGGCATTCCACCGGCTGTCGCTGTCGCGACCGAGGCCAACCAGATCGTAGCATCCTCGTTCTCTGGCGTGCTTGCGCACCTGAAACGAAAGACGGTCGATCTCAGGATGGGGACGGTTCTGCTGATCGGTGGTCTTGTCGGGTCCGGCCTCGGGATTATGCTGTTCAACTATCTCAAGGCGTTGGGTCAGGTCGAACTGCTCGTGCAGCTTTGTTACGTCGTGTTTCTGGGCATGATCGGGACGCTGATGTTTTTCGAAAGCCTGCGGGCTATACGCAAAAGCAGCAAGGCAGGCGGCAAAGTCGTCCACACGCGGCGCAAGCACAATTGGGTGCATAACCTGCCCTTCAAAGTCAAATTCCGCGTGTCTGGCCTTTATATATCGGTCATTCCGCCGTTATTGGTGGGTGTACTTGTCGGCATTCTGGCCGCGATCATGGGCGTGGGCGGCGGCTTTATCATGGTACCCGCGATGATCTATCTGCTGGGCATGCCAACAAAAGTCGTGGTCGGAACATCCCTGTTCCAGATCATTTTTGTAACGGCATTCACAACCATGCTGCACGCCACAACCAACTATACCGTTGATATTGTACTTGCTGTACTGCTGCTGGTCGGTGGCGTCGTCGGCGCGCAAATCGGGACCCGCATCGGCGTCAAGATGAAGGCCGAGCAATTGCGCATCTGGCTGGCCATTATGGTTCTCGCGGTCTGTGGCAAGCTCGCTTTTGACCTGCTTGTCACACCAACCGAGCTGTTCTCACTCGGCGCGGGAGGCCACTGATGATCCGACTACTGGTTCTTTTCCTGCTGCTTGCAGCCCCCGTCAAAGCCGAAGAAATCGTGCTGGGCCTTAGCCGCGACGAAGTCGCGATTACGGCTACGTTTGAAGGCTCGGAAATCCTGATCTTTGGTGCCATCAAACGCGATGCACCCGTTCGCACCGATAGCGACCTTGGCGTCATTGTCACCATAGCGGGCCCTGATTTGCCCGTCACCGTTCGTAAGAAAGACCGCCGCTTGGGCATTTGGGTGAATACGGAATCGGTCGAGGTTGATGTGGCCCCATCGTTCTATGCGGTTGCCACAAACCGTCCGCTAGAAGAAATCCTGACCTTCACCGAAGACCTGAACACCCGTATCAGCACCCAGCGCGCCATCCGGTCCGTTGGTGCGACGATCGACAACGCCCAAAGTTTTACAGAGGCGCTGATCCGTATCCGTTCTGATCAAGGTCTATACATCAAGCTGCCGACCGGTGTTCTGGTTCAGGAAGAATCCTTGTTCCGCACGCTTATTCCGATGCCCGCCAACCTGACCGAAGGCGACTATAAGGCAGAGATCTATCTGACACGCGGCGGGCAGATCGTTGATTTGTACAGCACTGTCATCCCCGTCCAGAAAGTCGGGCTAGAACGCTGGTTGTATAACCTCGCCCATGACAGTGCGTTTCTTTATGGTCTGATGTCGCTGTCGATCGCAATTGCAGCTGGCTGGGGTGCCTCTGCCGTCTTTACATTGCTGCGCCGCTAACCACGGCCAATATGTGGCATCTTGGTTGCCATCACCATCATCGACTGGACGTTCGCCTCTGGCGGCAGGGTCGCCATGTGGAATACGGACCTGGCCACATCTGAAACGGCCATGCTGGGCAAAGGTTCGAGCCCTTGGGCTGCACGTGTCTTTTCAAGGTTCAGCACAAGGTCTGTCCGCGCATTGCCGATATCAATTTGTCCGCAGGCAATATCAAAGGCGCGCCCGTCCAGAGACAGCGTTTTAGTCAAACCGCTTACACCGTGTTTTGTCGTCGAATAGCACACAGACCCTTCGCGCGGCGTCCAAGCCGAGATCGACCCGTTGTTGATGATACGCCCGCCCCGGGGTGTCTGGTGGCGCATTTGTCGAAATGCCGCGCGGGCGCAAAGAAACATGCCCGTCAGATTGACGTCCACGACCTGTTTCCAGTCTGCCAGTGCGATCTGGTCAATAGTCGCCTGCGGCCCGAACATGCCAGCATTATTGAAAAGAACATCCAAATGCCCAAACTCGGCAAAGGCTGCGTCGACCGCCGCCTCGTCAGTTACATCGCAAGGAAGGTGCACCGCGTTGTCGTGAACTACCTTTGCCAATGCGTCTGCACGGCGTGCAATCAAACCGACACGCCAGCCATTTGCCAGAAAGTATTCTGCCGTTTCGCGGCCAATTCCGCTGCTGGCACCAGTGACGATGATTGATCTCATATTTCTTCGCTTTTCAGTTCAAGTGGCATTGCCGGGACTTCCAGATCATCAACACGCAAAAGGCCCTGTGGCCGACCAAGGCGATTGCGCACAACCCACCGCAATTGGGTTTCAGCACGGGTTATAGCCACGTAAGTCAGGCGTTTCCACAATGGCTGCCCCGCTTCGATACGGCCCATCCGCGAGGCCGCGTAGATATCGGGGGCAAACACTTGCACCGTGTCCCATTGCGACCCTTGTGCTTTGTGGATTGTGACAGCTGCACCGTGCAGGAACGTGGCACCCATACGGGCCGCAAACGGGATAAAGGGTTCTGCATCGCCTTCTTGTTCAATCTTCACGATTGATGCGGCACTCACTTGTGGGTCTTCGGCACCCATGACGTGCAGACGGGAAAAGCCGGGTTTGCGTCCAGGGCCCAGATAGATCACTTGCGCGCCCTTGATCAGTCCACGCGCCTCTAGATCAAGTCGCTTTTTACGGTGCTTGAGCGGCAGTTCAATACCGTCACATACCAACGGTTCGCCCGCCAGAAGCTCGTCAACCGGCGCGTTAAATGCAGCGCGAAATGCATGGATCAGCCTGATACGCGTGGCATTGCGCCACACCAGACATGGCGAGCGCGCCATCAAGTCCGCTTCGACCCGCTGGGCCATTACGACGCGATCATCCACTTTCGCTGCATCCTCGACCATCCGTTCAAAGGCATGGAAATCAAGCTGGGGATCGGCCAGCGCATGTGCCAGATCCAAGATAGGGTTGCCCGCGTCTTGGCGGTGGATACGGTTAAGCGTCAGAACACGCGGTGCAGGCAGTGTTTCAAACACCATGCCCCCGCTGGATTGGACGGGCGGCAACTGCGCAGGGTCACCAAACAGCAAAAGTGTGGGGAATATTTCCTGTAGATCTTCGAACTGCTTTGCATCCAGCATCGAGCTTTCATCGACAAAGCCGATATCCAGAGGCTCTTCACGGCGTTTCCAGCCGGTGATGAAATCGCTGCCCCGCAAGCCGGCCGCGGCAAGTGCGGCAGGGATCGATTTGTTGATCTGGTAGGATGCGAAGGCGCGGTCCAGCGCGATATCTGTCAGCCCTTCGATATCGGGCTTTTCACCCTGTCCAGCCAACCATTCAGCGACCTTTTCATATTCGGGGTCGTAGACAGGCGTATATAGAATGCGGTGGATTGTCGTTGCCGGAACACCACGATTGCGCAAAACACTGGCCGCTTTGTTGGTGGGGGCCAGAATTGCCAAAGTCCGGCGATCCTTTCGTTTGCGACCTTCCCAGTCGCCTGAAATCACATCAACGCCTGCCTCTTCCAATGCGTGATAAAGCTTGGCCAGCAGCATGGTTTTGCCCGATCCCGCCTTGCCAATCACGGCCATCACCGAAGTGGTATCCGATTGCGGCGGTTGCAGCAGATTGTCGTCCAGATCAACACCTGACTGCCGCAATGCAGAAGTGATGTTGTCCCAAGCCTCTGCCTGATCATCCGAAAATGTAATGGTTGGCGCGTTCATGCCCTGACTGTATCTGGACCGTTCCTGCGCTGCCAGCGCTATTGGCTACCGATCTCTTTCAAGGTGGTATCGGCCTGTCATTGCTGATCTTTGTTGGCGCTGTCAGACGCAACATGGTCCTGCGCCACCCATGCGGCGGAATAGCGACGGCTAGAGGCAACTTCCACGGCGGCAACAATCATCGCCTCGTCCAATTGCGCGCATAACAGCGGCATTTCGTTCTGACCGGCAAATGTCCGTATGTCAGCGAGAACGTCAATGATCCAATCTTGGCCCATGCGTGACTGTCGCCGCGAAACCTTAATTAACCCTTAACGACCGCGCACGTTGGCGGGAAATCGCAAAAAAAGGGGCGCAGCCGTCTCAGGCCGCGCCCAGCTTGGGAAAAAGTTAACGCTAGCGGTTTTGTGACGCTTCCAGGGTGTCCTCGAAGGTGCGCAATCCCATCGTTGGCGCCTGAACCAGAACGGCCATATTGCCGGGTTTATGTTCGTTGCGCCGCATCTTTGTATGCGCCTCTGGAATTGCAGCCCAGTCAAAGCACTCTGACATACATGGGTCCAAACGCTTTTCGCGCATCAGGTTGTTGGCTGCACTGGCTTGCTTGAGGTGGGCAAAGTGGCTGCCCTGCAAGCGCTTTTGGTGCATCCACATGTAGCGCACGTCGAAAGTACAGTTAAAGCCCGTTGTGCCCGCACAAATCACGACCATCCCGCCTTTTTTACAGACCAGCGACGACACCGGAAAAGTCGCTTCGCCGGGATGTTCAAAGACCATGTCAACGTTGACGCCTTTGCCGGTAATTGCCCAGATTGCCTTGCCAAACTTGCGCGCTTCTTTCAGCCAAGTGTTATATTCGGGCGTGTTCACCGTGGGCAGTTGTCCCCAGCAGTTAAAGTCATTGCGGTTGATGACCCCCTTTGCGCCCAGTGACATCACAAACTCGCGCTTGCTTTCGTCACTGATCACCCCGATTGCGTTTGCGCCGGCCGTGTTGATCAACTGGATCGCATAAGAACCCAATCCACCCGACGCCCCCCAGACCAACACGTTTTGGCCCGGCTTGAGGTCATGTGGCTCGTGGCCGAACAACATCCGGTACGCGGTCGCCAAAGTTAGCGTATAGCAGGCGCTTTCTTCCCAAGTCAGGTGTTGCGGGCGCGGCATAAGCTGTTGCGACTGGACACATGTAAACTGTGCAAAAGACCCGTCTGGGGTTTCGTAGCCCCAGATCCGCTGACTTTCAGAGAACATCGGGTCGCCGCCGTTGCATTCTTCGTCATCGCCGTCGTCCTGATTGCAGTGGATGACGACCTCATCGCCGACTTTCCAGCGCTTGACCTTGTCACCAACCGCCCAAACGATGCCTGCAGCGTCCGATCCTGCGATGTGGAATTCGGCCTTGTGGACATCGAACGGGCTGATCGGCACACCAAGGCCGGCCCACACACCGTTGTAGTTCACGCCGGCAGCCATGACCAAAACCAGAACTTCGTTGCTGTCTGGTTTGGGGCAATCAACGACCTCTAGCTGGAACGCTGTTTCCGGTTCGCCGTGACGTTCGCGGCGAATGGTCCAGGCGTGCATCTGCGCTGGGACATAGCCCAAAGGAGGCATCTCGCCGACTTCGTACAGGTCCTTTTGAGGCGCCGCATAAGGTGCCCCAAGGGCGGATTGGTCAAGGGCCATCTCAGTCTCCATCAATCAGTTTCCAAATCATGCCGCACCGCAGAATCGATGCTGTCTTGCATTGGATAACCGATTGCAAAGTAACTTTGCAACCCTGAATGGTCTGTTTTTGTAATTTAATTACTCTGCAACTGCAGAAATTTCGCCGGAATTTTCTGCAGTTGCATCAAAATGGTGCGCAATAGAGTTCGCATAGAAGGTCAAAACCGGCTTGCCCAACGGTGTCACATGTACACCCTCGTCTGATTCCATCACCAACTCACGTGCCGACAACCGACTGACCGCATCGCGCACGATCTCATGAGGATTGCGACGGGGGCACGGCAAGTCCCGCTCTTTCAGAAAAGCAATCGAGCGTGTAACCGCAGCTTCAAGGTCAGAAATGCGCATGGGCGCGTGACGCAGCAGATGGTGTGCCACCAGTGGCACGCCCAGCACAGGGGTCACGTTGGCAATACGCTGCATCAACTCTGCTGCAATCGCGGTCGTCAGGTCGGTATCGCCTGCGCTGTGAAATTTCGACAGTTCCAGCGGCTCGCCAAAACTGACCGAGGCAGTTCCAAACCCGCGAAACCTCCGCGTGAACCGCAGCAGGATATGCCGCCCTACCCGCTTTAGGACGGACTGCAAGGGCGGGTTAAACCGGCGTGTGCCTGATTGATCCGCCTTGATCAGGATTGTGTCCTCTAGCACGCGATCGTAATTGATCGCGACCGGCACAAAGATCACTTCACGGACCGAAGGATCGAAATCCTCGACAATATAATTCAGCAGACCCATGCGTGGAGGGGCAAGTAATCCATTCAAACTCAGCCCGCCTTCGGGGAAAACGGCCTGGCTGACTCCGCCGCGCGTTGCCATTTGCACATAGCGGGCAAGGACTTTGCGATAAAGTGCGCCACGTGAGCGGCGCCGGATGAAATATGCACCCATCGCCCGGATCACGGTCGACAATGGCCATACCCGCGCCCATTCGCCCACCGCATACGAAAGCGCGCCTGCATTTGCAGCAAGGTAGGTTACCAGCACATAGTCCATGTTGCTGCGATGGTTGATGACAAAGATCACCGTCGCGTCCGGATCAATCTCGGCCAGACGCTTGCGGTCAAAAGTGCCCAGTCTGATCCGGTAAAGTGACTTGGACAACCAACGGGCCAGTCGAATGCCAAAACTGAAGTAGGCTGTCGCCGAAAAGGACGGCACGATTTCTCCGGCGTAGCGGCGGGCTTTTTCAAAGGCGACGTTTTCAGGGATCTTTTCCTTGCGCGCATGTTCGACAATCGCTTGCGTCACCTCGGGATCATAGATCAGGCGCTGGATCATGTCGTGCCGACGCGCGAGCTTGAACGGCTCTATGGGGCGCTGCAGACGCTTGTTTACCTTGGCTATGACCCGCTCTGCCCTTTTGCGAAAGAACCAGCGCACCGACGGAAACAGGAAATGGGACGCAAACGTAACCCCCGCGAACAGGAGAATCAGAACAAAAACCCAGACGGGCATAGAGATGTTTTGCGTCATTGCGTGAAAGTGACAGGGAACAGAGCGAAGGTAAATCCCGCCATGCCGCAATGCAGCGAATTGACAGCGCCACAAAATGTCCGATAAACACCTGCATGAGTAATTTAATTACCCAAACTGAATCAGGAGTACCCCGCATGTCGCAACCGCAGAAAGATCGCCCTTGGCTGTTCCGGACATACGCTGGCCACTCTACCGCTGCGGCATCCAATGCACTTTACCGTGGCAATCTGGCGAAGGGGCAAACGGGTCTGTCAGTTGCTTTCGATCTGCCGACACAGACAGGATATGACAGCGATCATATTCTTGCGAAGGGTGAAGTTGGCAAAGTTGGCGTACCTGTCAATCATCTGGGCGATATGCGTGCGTTGTTCGACGACATCCCGCTGGACCAAATGAACACCTCAATGACAATCAATGCGACGGCACCATGGTTGCTATCGCTTTATATTGCGGTTGCAGAGGAACAGGGTGCGGACATCAGCGCACTGCAAGGCACGGTGCAGAACGACATTATCAAAGAATACCTGTCCCGCGGCACATATATCTGCCCGCCAGAACCGTCCTTGCGCATGATTACAGACGTAGCGGCCTATACCCGCGAGTATCTGCCTAAATGGAACCCGATGAACGTCTGCTCGTACCATCTACAAGAGGCGGGCGCCACGCCAGAGGAGGAACTGGCCTTTGCGCTGGCCACAGCCACGGCGGTTCTGGACGATCTCAAGGGCAAGGTGCCTGCGGAACATTTCCCGGCAATGGTTGGACGTATTTCGTTTTTTGTGAATGCCGGTATTCGTTTCGTGACCGAGTTGTGCAAGATGCGCGCATTCGTTGAGCTTTGGGACGAGATTTGCGCAACCCGATATAATGTCGAGGACGCGAAATACCGCCGCTTCAGGTACGGCGTTCAGGTCAATTCACTTGGACTTACCGAACAGCAACCTGAAAACAACGTTTATCGGATTCTACTTGAAACGCTTGCGGTGACGCTTTCCAAAAATGCCCGCGCCCGCGCTGTGCAATTGCCTGCATGGAACGAAGCGCTAGGGCTGCCCCGTCCTTGGGACCAACAATGGTCGCTCCGGATGCAGCAAATTCTGGCTTATGAAACCGATCTTTTGGAGTTTGACGATCTATTTGACGGTAACCCCGCAATTGATCGCAAGGTCAATGAACTCAAGGAAGGTGCTCGCGCGGAGCTTGCACAAATCGACGGCATGGGCGGTGCAGTCGGCGCAATTGGCTATATGAAATCACGTTTGGTCGAAAGCAATGCCGCGCGCATAGGTGGAATTGAACGCGGCGATACAACAGTCGTTGGTGTAAACAAGTGGCAAACCGGAGAGCCGTCGCCGCTGACTGCAGGCGACGATGCGATTATGGTCGCAGACCCGAAAGCCGAAGCTGATCAGTTGGATCGCCTCGCCAAATGGAAATCCGTTCGCGATGACACCGCCGTCCAAGCAGCACTTGTAGCCCTTCGCACCGCAGCGAAAAACGGCAGCAATGTCATGCCCCCTTCGATCGCCTGCGCCCGCGCTGGCGTGACGACAGGCGAATGGTCTGACGTGATCCGCAGCGTTTTTGGGCAATACCGCGCCCCGACAGGGGTAAGCAGCAATCAATCAAACCGCACAGAAGGACTTGAGGAATTACGCGCGCAGGTCGATCTGGTCAGTGCTGCCTTGGGGCGGCGGCTCAAGTTCCTGGTTGGAAAACCGGGCTTGGACGGGCACTCGAACGGGGCCGAGCAAATCGCCACCCGCGCACGTGATTGCGGCATGGACATCGATTATGAAGGTATCCGGCTTACACCCGAAGAAATCGTAACCGCCGCCCAGAATGGCGATGTGCATGTTATCGGACTTTCGATTCTGTCGGGTTCACACATACCACTTGTACGCGATGTGATGGCGCGTCTGCAAAAAGCGGGCATCACCCATATTCCTGTCATTGCAGGCGGTATTATTCCTGAAGATGACGCCAAGGAATTGCGCGCAATGGGTGTGGCAAAAGTCTACACGCCAAAAGATTTCGAACTAAACAAAATCATGGCCGACATTGTAACGCTGGTTGATCCACGCTCTGTTGCCGCAGAATAGACGCCTATTAAATACGCTTTAGTATAGGATAACCCGCTTTTCGGGTTTTTCTTGTGCGTGGTGCTGTTACTTCATTGCCCCAATAACCGGAGTGGGAAGTTATGAAGACAGACCTGAAAGAAATGACGCGCAAAGAGCTGGAGAAGCTAAAAGCGAACGTCGAAAAGGCATTGGAAAAATTGGCGCTGAACGAAAAAAAGGCAGCACTCGCAGCTGCCGAAAAGGCCGCTGCAGCACATGGGTATTCGCTGGCTGAAATTACAGGCGACGCTGTCTCGCGCAGAATAAAGGCGGGTCCGAAAAAAGTCTCTGCACCGAAATACCAAAACCCGGCCGATGCAACGCAGACATGGACCGGCAAAGGCCGTCAGCCCGAATGGTTCAAGGCCGCGATAGCTGCGGGTACGACACCCGACGCGATGGAAATCTAGGTTTCACCTTTTCTGTGATGTGACATAAACTGGGCGTCTGACACATCGGAGGCCCACCCATGACAATTCATATCGGCGCAGAAAAGGGCGATATCGCCCCGACCGTTCTTATGCCCGGCGATCCCTATCGCGCCAAATGGGCCGCGGAAACATTTCTCAAGGACGCACGGTGCATCAACAAGGTGCGCGGCATGTTGGGCTTTACCGGCACGTGGAACGGTCATCCGGTCACAATCCAAGGCTCTGGCATGGGTATGCCGTCCCTGTCGATCTACGCAAATGAATTGATCCGGGATTACGACGCGCAAACGCTAATTCGCATCGGGTCATGCGGCGGGATGCAAAAACACGTCGGCATTCGCGATGTAATTCTTGCGATGACCGCCTCGACGCTTTCCACACCATCTAGCGGAATCTTCAAAGAACTGAACTTTGCCCCCTGC
>CBDTYC010000004.1:0-27514 GCA_965364495.1 uncultured Yoonia sp.
GGGCGTGAACCACCAAGGCCGAGTGTCTTTTTACCGTCGTTATCGCTCATTTAGCTTCTGTATCCTTCTCGGAGGCCGTATCGCCGCCGTTCCCTTCGCGTAATCCGCGTAGCTTTGTGGCTTCCTCTACAACACGATTGCTGAGTCTGCCAGTCGCAAGCGCGCCATGTATCACACTTTGCCGTCCAAATGCCAAACCCAATTCAGTTGATGTCAAGCAACCAAAGTATCTGGCACCCTCGGGCGTCCATAATTTCGTTTTGCCCCGTTCTGACCCGTCAGAGGCCTGAACCAGAACACGGACCCGCTCGCCACCGGCAAGCCAACCCTTTACCTTTTCGAACCCGCAGACCGCGCGGCCTGCTTTACGGGTTAATGCGATCAAATCGACAGTATAACGGGCCAGTTGGCGCTCTACTTCGTCGACCAGTCCATCTGGCACATTGACCGCCTGCTTGGCAGAGCGTGAAAACTGGCCTTTCCGCGCTTCTTCAAGCACGGCACGGTCAGCCGTCACATACATGCCCCGTCCTGGCAGCTTGCCCAGAATATCCGGGAAAACCACATTTTCGGGACCCACAACAAAGCGGATCAGCCCAGCCTTAGGCTGCACTTCACCGGTAACGATGCACTTGCGTTCTGCATCGTCCCGATCTTTGTTATGACCACCACGCGTCATTTGCGAACCCCCGAAGGCCTGAAATCAGGCCTCCGCTTCCTCTTCGAATTCGTCATCTTCTTCAGCGTCGGCAACAAGATCGGCAGGATCAACCCAACCCAGCATAACGCGGGCGGTCATGACCATGTTCTGCGCTTCTTCCAGCGACACGTCGAATGCTTCTAGAACACCGTCATCTTTGACGCGTTCGCCATCTACTGTGGTCCAGCCTCCGGCCAGTTCCCAATCTGCACAGGTTGCAAAGTCCTCAAGCGTTTTCACACCGTCTTGACCCAGTGCCTCCAACATCTGCGGGGTCAACCCCTCGAAGTTCGCAAGGCTGTCCTCGACACCAAGCGCACGGGCGGCATCCATTGCCTTTTTTGCCTGTGCTTCAAGGTAATCGCGGGCGCGGGCCTGCAATTCAGCAGCCGTATCATCGTCAACGCCTTCGATGACCAAAAGTTCATCCAATTCAACGTAGGCGACTTCTTCAAGGTTAGTGAACCCTTCAGATACCAGTAGTTGGGCAAAGAACTCGTCCAGATCAAGGGTGTCCATGAACAATTTCGTACGCAGTTCAAACTCGGCCTGACGACGCTTGCTTTCCTCTTCCTCGGTCATGATGTCGATATCAAGTCCAGTCAGTTGGGACGCAAGGCGGACGTTCTGACCGCGGCGACCAATCGCCAGCGACAATTGCTCGTCTGGAACAACAACTTCGATTTTGCCAGCTTCTTCGTCCAGAACAACTTTGGACACTTCGGCAGGCTGCAAAGCGTTCACTAGGAACGTTGGCATATCTTCATTCCAAGGAATGATGTCGATCTTTTCGCCCTGTAGTTCGTTGACGACGGCCTGAACACGGCTACCGCGCATACCAACGCATGCACCGACGGGGTCAATCGAGTTATCATAGCTGATCACGGCGATCTTGGCGCGCGAACCGGGGTCGCGGGCAACAGCCTTGATCTCGATGATGCCTTCGTAAATCTCTGGGACTTCCATCTTGAATAGCTCTGCCATGAATTCAGGCGCTGTCCGGCTCAGGAAGATCTGAGGACCACGCTGTTCACGACGGACTTCTTTGATGTAGCAGCGGATACGGTCGTTGGGACGGTATGCCTCGCGGCCAATCTTTTCGTTGCGGCGCAGGACGGCTTCGCCAGAACCCACGTCAACGATGACGTTGCCGTACTCTTCGCGCTTGACCAACGCGTTGATGATCGTGCCAGCACGATCTTTGAATTCTTCATACTGCTTGTCACGCTCGGCTTCGCGGACTTTTTGCAAGATCACCTGCTTGGCAGATTGCGCGGCAATCCGGCCCAATTCGACAGGCGGCACTTCTTCGATGAACTGCTGACCGACTTCGGGGTTATCCATATATTCTTTGGCTTGCTCGACCGTGAACTCGGCCTGATAGTTTTCAAGCTCATCTTCATCGACAACCGTCCGCACACGCGTGAAGGTAGCTTTGCCGGTTTTCCGGTCAATCGCCACACGGATATCCATCTCCGCGCCGTAGCGGGACTTTGCCGCACGGGCGAGCGATTCTTCCATCGCCTCAACAACAAGCCCGGGCTCGATGTTCTTTTCGCGGGCCACAGCTTCGGCTGTTTGCAGCAATTCCAGCTGGTTGGCGGATGTATATGCCATCAGGTGTTCTCCTCACCGTCTATAATCGTTTCAATCTCGTCGAATTGGGTCTCGTCAATTTGGCCCGCATCTTTGCGACCGCGCAGAACGTCGCGGATCAATTCATCTGTCAGAACCAGCTTGGCGTCCGACAGCCATTCAAACTTGAGGCCAATCGTGCCTTCGGTGATCGTGATCAACACCTCGTCGCCTTCGGTGCCAGCAAGCTGCCCCTTAAAGCGGCGGCGACCATCGATCAGTTCGTCAGTTTCGATTTTGGCTTCAAAACCTTCCCACTGGTCAAAGTCCTTCAACCGCGTCAGCGGGCGGTCAATACCCGGGCTTGAAACCTCAAGCGTATAGACGTCCACGATCGGGTCTTCGACATCCAGTGTCGCGCTGATCGCGGTGGACACCTGCGCGCATTCGTCAACTTCAATTTGGCCATCCGGACGCTGCACCATGATCTGCAAGGTGCTTTCCTTGCCAGTCATCAGGCGGACGCGCACGACCTCGAACCCCATGTCTTCGACGACAGGGGTGATAATTTCAGCGATGCGGCGGTCGATGGCCGCTTTGGCGATTAGGTCGTTCATCATACTTTCAGACACAAAAAAACGGGCGCGCGGCCCGTTGTGATTTCCGGTGGGTCTGGGGTTGGAAGCCAAACCGCGCTGTTGGGGGTGATATACGGAAGGTTCTCCGAAAGTGCAAGGGGCAAGTCCAAACTTGCCCCTTGGCGGTTTGCCGTTCAGAGGCCCAGCAAGCGATCCAGCTCTGCCAATGCGCCATCGGACAACAGCCGATCACCTGACAACTGCAAGAGAGAGTCGATGATAGCTTGTTGCGACTCCAGATAAGTGTCGTTGGCATCGGTCACCGATGTCGCATAGGCACCTTCCGGGAATTCTCCGGCGATTTCGCCAGCGCTAAGCCCTGCAAGGCGTGCAAATTTGTCCGGGTCACCGGCGGCGGCATCAAGGGCCTCAGCGTAATCGTCATCTGGATAGTCGGCCGCAATCGTCGCCGCATCTAGACCTTGAAGGCGTGCGAGCTCGGCAGGATCATCGACCGCAGCGAGTAGCGCGTCTGCGTATGCGCCATCGGGGAATTCCGCGAGAATGCCAGCCGAGTCCAACCCAGCGAGGCGTGTCGATTCTGCGGGATCAGGCTCAACCGCACCTAGAGCTGCAGCATAGTCACCATCCATGAATTCTTCAGCGACTTCCACCGATGTCAGGGCGGTTAGTCGGTCCAATTCTGCAACTGCCTCGGCTTCGAGCGCCCGCAACACTGGCTGTTCTTGTTGGTAGATATACAGCTTGCCGGGCATACTGTTGGGCGATGCATTCTCTAGCGCCGTTTGACTGGCATGCGCCGCGTTCAGGCCGCGCAACTCTCTTGCTAGAACACCGCGGCCATTTGCGCCAGCGCCACCGGATTGGGAACTTGCTGCATTGCGATTGGCATTCCCATTATTGGAACGGTTGGAATTTCCGTTGTCGGAATTGCTGGAACTCCGCTCGCTATTGCCGCGATTTCCGTTGCTGTTGCCGTTGCTTTTCCCGTTGCCACCACGTTCGGCATAGACGGCATCTGCGGATACGAACATGCTCACGCTGGTAACTGTCGACAAAACCAATGCAGTTGCGCCTGCGCGCAATAACTGCCGTGTAATAGATCGGGACATAATTTCTCCAAACTTAGATCAGACTGCGTAGACGACGGGCATGATTTCAGAATCGATTGCCGCCGTGAACACCCCTTATGGCAGACAAGTGTGAACGGACGCGAAACAATCTGTTCATTTTCGGTTTATGTTGTGTTTGCAGTGGTCGATTTCGGCTGGATCTCGCTTGCTGTGCGGTGTGCTTCGCAAAAACATGCCGTTCAAACGCAAAACGCCCCACCAATGGCAGGGCGTTTTATTAGTTCGTTGTCTTCGCTTATGCGACAGACCAACGCTCGGCCATGCGGGCGTTGTCCATCTGCCAGAGGTTACCAACCGTGTCAGGTGATGAAATCCGGTTGTTCACAGCCTGAACGTAGTTTGCGAACATCGGAATCAGAACACCGCCATCGTCACGCAGGATTTGCTGCATTTCAAAGTACTGGTCGCGGCGCTTGTCGCTGTCCAGTTCGGCACGAGCTGTCAAAAGCAGCTCTTGGAAGCGGGCGCTGTCTTTTTCATCCCACTGGCTATCGTTCCAAGGCACACCGGCCTCGTAGGCGGTCGAGAACATCCAGTACTCGGTTGCGCGACCAGACCAGTAACAAGCGCAGAACGATTTTTTCAGCCAGACGTTGGACCAGTAACCATCAGCAGGTTCCTGTACCACGTTGATGTTGATCCCGCCTGCAGACGCGGACGACTGGAACAACTGGGCCGCGTCAACAGCACCTTCAAAGGCAGCATTTGAAGCCGACAAATCAATGTCGAGACTATCAAGACCAGCTTGCTGGAGATAGAATTTGGCCTGATCAGGGTCATACTGCAACTGTTCCATTTCGGTGTTGTAGTACTGGTTTGCGGGACCAATTGGCGTGTCGTTACCAACAGCGCCGTGACCAAGCAGGATCTTGTCGACCATTTCCTGACGGTTGATGCCGTACTTCAACGCCCGACGGACATTCGCATCGTCAAACGGCGCGTTGTTTGTCAGCATCGGGAAAGTGTACTGCTGGTTTCCGGTCACTTCCTGAATGCGCAGTGCAGGGTTGGCACGCAGCAGTGCTTCGGTCTTAAAGTCAATCCGGTTCACCGCATCAACCTGACCAGTCATCAGCGCGTTCATACGGGCCGTGTTGTCGTTGATCGCAATGTATTCGATCTCGTCAAAATAACCGGCGCTGTCACCTTTATAGTGGTTCGGGTAGCGGGTTGCGACCATGCGCACACCGGGATCGAACGACTGAACCTGATACAGACCAGTACCGATGCCTTGGGCAATGGCCTCTTCAATCTGGCCAGCAGGGTACATCAGCAGGTGATAGTCGGACATGAGATACGGGAAGTCCGCGTTGCCGGAATCAAGCACGAACTGCACCTGATAGTCTGTAACCTTCGTCATCTCAGAGATCGCAGCAACGATTGGCTGCGCCGCAGATTTTGCGCCCTCGGCCACGTGCAGTTGCAGCGATTCGATGACATCGTCAGCGCCAAAGGACTTGCCATTGTGGAAGGTCACACCCTGACGCAGGTTGAATGTCCATGTCTTCGCATCAGCAGATGCTTCCCAGCTTTCTGCCAATTCGCCGACAAGCGAACCGTCAGCCGCAACTTCGGTCAAGCTGTCAAATACAGCACCCTGAGCCGAGGCAATCATGTAAAGGTCGGAATGTGTCCGGCCATCCCAGCTGTCTGACGTGTTCGCGCCACCCAGACCAGCAGTCAGTTTTCCGCCGCGTGTTTGCGCGCGCAGCGGCATACCTGTCAGGCCCAGCACACCGGCTGCAACGCCTGTTTTCAATAGACCGCGTCTACTAATTCCATGCATATTGTCGTTCTCCCTAGTTATCTTTTCAGGCGTTTTCCGCCGATTGTTGTCATCGCCAATGTAAGCGATTCGATTACATCTTACCAACGGCAGCATCGCCGATGTTATCAACTCCGCGTTCCTCAAGCAGTTTTGTCAGCCAATCAGGGTCCATTTCCGGCACCGATGATAGCAATAAGTCCGTGTAAGGATGATGTGGGGGCTGGAACATTTCTTTCTTTGGTCCCTGCTCGACCACACGTCCGTCTTTCATCACAACCACTTCATCTGAAATCGCCCTTACGGTCGCAAGGTCGTGGGTGATGAACATATAAGACAGCGACAGTTCGTCCTGCAGGCGCGCCAATAGTCGCAGAATTCCTTCGGCAACCAACTGATCCAACGCGGATGTCACTTCGTCACAGATGATGAATTTGGGTTCCGCCGCCAGTGCGCGTGCAATTCCAATGCGCTGCTTTTGCCCGCCAGAAAGCTCGGAGGGAAGGCGGTGATAGTATTCTGTCGGCTCAAGTTCGATCTGCTCGAGCAGGGCATCGACCCTCTTGCGTTTCGCAGCGCCTGTCAGACCCAGATAAAACTGGACGGGGCGGGCGATGATCTGGCCGATGGACATACGCGGGTTCAAGGCGGTGTCGGCCATCTGATAAATCATCTGTACCTGACGCAGCTGGTCCTTGGACCGCTTGCGGTAATCGGCTGGCATCACTTGCCCATCAACCAGAATCTGCCCCGCCTTCGGTGGCAAAAGACCAGTGATACACCGTGCCGCCGTTGACTTGCCCGACCCGCTTTCTCCAACGACGGCGACAGTCCGGCCCTCATGCATGTCAAAGCTGATGTCGTACAACACCGGAACGGTGCCATAGGCTGCATCAACATTCTGAATACTCACGACTGGCACGGCGTCGGTATGTACCGCCGGTTTCTGCGGGCGTTCAAAACTGCGCACAGCCCAAAGCGATTTCGTGTACTCTTGGGTTGGTGCGGACAGCATCGTGCGGGTATCGGCCGTTTCGACTTCGTCACCCTTGAGCAAAACCTTGATACGGTCTGCCATCTGGGCAACCACAGCCAGGTCATGAGTGATGTAAATCGCGGCCGTGTTGAACTGCTCGACGATATCGCGGATCGAGGCAAGCACTTCGATCTGGGTCGTTACGTCCAACGCGGTAGTCGGTTCGTCAAAGATAATCAGATCGGGACGGCAGGACATCGCCATAGCCGTCATACAGCGCTGCAACTGGCCGCCGGACACTTGGTGAGGATAGCGAAAACCGATTTGATCCGGGTTTGGCAGGCGCAGCTTGCGATAAAGCTCAATGCCGTCTGCTTCGCTTTCGGCACGGCTCATGACTTTGTGCTGCACCGGACCTTCGCAATGCTGGTCCATCAACTTATGCGCAGGGTTAAAGCTGGCCGCAGCGGATTGCGCAACATAGGCGATCCGCTTGCCAAGAAGCTGACGCTTGACCGCAGCAGAGGCCTTCAACAGATCGATGCCATCGAATTCAATCGTGCCTTCGCTGATGCGCACACCGTCACGGGTATATCCCATAGCAGCAAGCCCCAGCGTCGATTTGCCAGCACCGGATTCGCCAATCAGCCCCAACACTTCACCCCGTGCGAGTGTCAGGTCTACACCGTTGATGATCGGGTTCCATTTTTCGTCGCTGCGGCCCTCAAGCTTGACGCCGCGCATTTTAAGAAGTGGTTCTTCACTCATTCTTTTAGCCCCGACGATTTGTGCAGCATCCAGTCGACCACAAAGTTCACAGCAACTGTGAGCAAGGCAATCGCACCCGCAGCGAGGAGTGGGGCCGTTGCCGCCAATGGCGCAAACTGTGCGTAGTTCACGAAACCGCCAAGATCACGCACCATTGTGCCCCAGTCGGCCAGCGGCGGCTTGATGCCCACACCAAGGAATGACAACGCAGCAATCGTCAAAAACACAAAGCAGAACCGCAGGCCGAATTCGGCCAGCAAAGGTGCGGTAGCGTTTGGCAGGATCTCTTTGAAGACCAGATAACCCAGGCCCTCGCCACGCAGTTTTGCTGCTTCGATATAGTCCATCACTACGATGTTTTGCCCGACCGCCCTTGCAAGACGATAAACGCGTGTGCTGTCGATGACGGCGATAATCACGACCATGAATGCCGTCAAAGGAATGCCCAACTGTGGCGCCCAGACACTGGCAATCGTCATCAGGAGCAGCGCAAAGATCAGCGAAGGAATCGCCATCAGAACATCCACCAGACGCGATAAGATCTGATCGAGCCACCCACCAAGCGTCGCAGCCAAAAACCCAAGTGTCCCGCCCAGCAGGAATGCCAGAACTGTCGTTGCAAAGGCGATGCCCACTGTGTTTTGCGCGCCATAGATCAGGCGGCTAAGAATATCGCGGCCAATCTGGTCAGTGCCAAAGTAAAAATCAGGATTGCCCCCCAACGCCGGATCACCACCTGCAACGATATTGGCAGCCACGCCTTGGATGATCTCCTCTTGACCGTAAGGGGCAAGTACGCCCGCGAAAATCGCAAGTACGGCGTAAATCAGGATTGTCAGGATACCAAACGACGCGGTCAGCGGCATCGAACGGAACATCTTGCGGCTCCAGTTCGTGCCGACGGTGCGACCCAGAATGCGGAAAAGCCACGCAGCGATGCCAAAGATAATAAAGCCTTCAACAGCAACGCGCAGAAAGAAGAATTTGTTCGCGATCGCAGGATCGGCACTGCGGCCTTGCATGTCTGCCCCGCCCCGCCAAAGCAACAGAACTGCCGCCAGCACATAGCCATAGGCGACGCCGAACGGCATATCGCGGAACCTGGCCGCATTGCTGGTGGCGGTTTGGCCCGCAAACCGGAAACCCCACGCCAATGCGCCCATGCCAAGAAGTGCTGCGACAATCCATATGATCATTTCGGATGCCTCAGACGCGGATTGGACAAGATCGACATAATGTCGGCCGTCAGGTTCAAAAGGATAAACGCCGTAGCGAAAATCAGGCAGCAGGCCTGCACGATCGGGATGTCGCGGATCTTGACGCTATCAACAAACAACTGGCCAATACCGGGATAAACAAAGACCACCTCGACCACGACGACACCTGTTATCAGGTAGGCAAGGTTCAAAGCGATGACGTTGATGATCGGGGCCAATGCGTTCGGCAAAGCATGTTTGACGATCACCCGCATCGGCGACAATCCCTTGAGGCGCGCCATTTCGATATAGGGTGAGGCAAGCAAATTGATAATCGCGGCACGTGTCATGCGCATCATATGCGCGGTCACGACCAAGGTCAGCGTCAACGCCGGCAACATAGATTTCTCAAGCCGTTCACCAAACGCCATGCCGTCGTAGATATTGGAAAGCGACGGGAAGATCGGGTTCAACACGGCCAGAAACAAGATCAGGATATAGGCCAGAAAGAATTCCGGGCTGGAGATCGAAGATAGCGTGAAGATGTTTGTGGCGCGGTCAAAGACCGTATTGCGGTAAAGTGCGGCCAGAATACCAAGAAAGATCGAAAACGGCACAGCGATCGCTGCTGTGACCATCGCAAGGAACATCGTATTCGCAAATCGCGGGGCAATCGTTTGCGCAACGGTCGTCGCACCTGAATCCGTCCCTGTGAAACTGGCAAAATTGGCCTGCGCAAAACTGGTTCCCAGATCACCCTGCAAGACACCGCCCAACCACTGGAAGTACCGTGTCACAGGCGGCTGATCGAGACCCAGATCGGCACGGATCGAGGCAACAGCCTCTGGCGTGGCGCCTTGCCCTAGAATGGATTGTGCGAAATCACCCGGTAGCAAGTTCACGGCAGTGAAAATCACCACCGAAACAATCAGCAAAGTAAGTAGACCAAGCGCGAGTCGTTGAAGAATTATCTTTAGGACACTGCCCAAAATACTTATTTCCCATGTGGCTAGCCTGAACTTTAGCGGCTGACTTTCATCTGTAAAGCCTAAACACCTATCGCATGGCGTTCTGCTGCGAACATATCCATCGTGCGCACAAGTTCTGCACTGATACCGGGCTCTGACAAAGCGTGTCCTGCGCGGCCAATAAAGGTCAAACGTGACTTCGGCCACTTTTGTGAAAGCATATGTGCAGAAACGGGGGGACAGATCATGTCATAGCGTCCCTGAACGATCACGCCGGGGATATCCGCTATTTTTGCCATTTGGGCAGGGTGCAGGATCTGCTGGTCAGCGCTCAGGAATCCGGCATTGTGGAAATAGTGGTTTTCGAGGCGCGCAAACGCGCGGGCATATTCCGCAGGGCTTTCGCCGGTGATCCCGTCACTGTCAAGCGAAGCCAATGCGTTTTCCCACGACGCCCAAGCACGGGCAAAACGCGTCTCTAGCGGGATATCGCCAGAAAAAAGCCGCCGGTGATATGCCCCGATGAAATCATCCTGTTCGTCGGCGGGTATCAAACAGGCAAACCGCTCCCAGAGGTCTGGCCAGAATTTTCCGGCACCGCCGCCATAAAACCAATCAAGTTCAGGCTGGGTCATCAAAAATACGCCGCGCAGCGTTAGGGCCGCGACGCGATCTGGGTGCGCCTGGGCATAAATCAGCGCCAGCGTCGCACCCCAAGATCCACCAAATACAATCCAGCGACCGATACCAAGTGTTTCTCGAATCAACTCGATGTCAGCGACCAAGTGCCACGTGGTGTTTGCCTCGACGCTTGCATGCGGCCGCGAGCGGCCACAGCCACGCTGATCAAACAGAATAACGCGGAAAACAGCGGGATCAAAATAGCGCCGCATGGCCGGACTGCACCCGCCACCGGGACCACCATGCAGAACCACAACAGGAATGCCATCGGGATTACCGCATTGTTCAACATAGATGCGATGGCCGTCGCCAACCTCGAGTGTCCGCTGATCGAAGGGATCGGCGGGGGGGTAAAGATGTGCACCTGGGCGCTTTTGTCCTACGACTTTGTCCATAATCACCCTATATCGCTAATCAACATGACTGACCATAATGCGAGGCCCGAAATGTCGGCGACAAATACAGTTGATCCATCAGAGATTGCCAAGTTCGAGGCAATGGCAGCAGAATGGTGGGACCTGAACGGAAAATTCAAACCGCTGCACATGATGAACCCTGTGCGCTTGGACTATATCACATCCCAGATCGCGGCAGAATTCGGTCGCGATCTGAGCCAGCCTGAACCCTTCAAAGGCCTGCGCATTCTGGATATCGGGTGTGGAGGCGGATTGCTATGCGAACCTATGGCCCGCCTTGGGGCGACGATCGTCGGTGCGGACGCGGCAGAGCGGAATATCCCGGTTGCCAAAATCCATGCAGAGCAGTCGGGCCTAAAGATCGACTACCGGCACACAACTGCCGAAGCGATGGCAGCGGCAGGCGAGCAATTCGATGCTGTGCTGAACATGGAAGTCGTCGAACATGTGGCCGATCCGCAAGGCTATCTGAACGCTTGCTTTGCGCTGATGAAACCGGGCGGGATTCATATTTGCTCGACCATCAATCGCAATCCCAAAAGCTTTGCGATGGCAATCGTGGGCGCGGAATATGTGATGCGCTGGCTGCCCAAAGGCACGCATGAGTGGAAAAAGTTCATCACGCCGGACGAATTATTCAGCTTGATCGAAAAATCAGGCATGACGCCTGTGGATCGCAAAGGTTTCGTATTCAACTTTGCGCGGTTCACTTGGTCGATTTCAGATCGTGATCTTTCGGTGAACTACGTGACAACAGCGACAAAGCCCGCCTAGTCCGTCGTGCCGCGCAACTTCAGGCGCATTTCACGCAAGACGGGCAAGGCTATGCGCACCTTGTCTTCGCCCACACCGCTGACAACGTCGGAAATCAAAGGGGCAATTGCAGCCAACGCCGCATTGCGCGCCTCCTGCCCGGACGGGCTGATCGACACCATCTTGCGACGCGCGTCGTCCCAATCGGGACGTATGTGAACCCAGCCAGCCCATTCGAGCTTGTGCAGCGTATTCGTCATAGCACCACGTGTCAGGTTGAACGTCTTGGCCAGCTGCGCCGGAGACCGCTCTGCGCCGGAGTGGGCAAGGTGGTTAAGAACCGAGAAATGCGAGAGTTCCATGCCTTTTGGCAGAACGCGGGCCACGCTAGCGCGGGCAAGCTGCTCAACCACAAGAATTTCACTGAAAAGTGAAACCGCAAGGTCATCTGACATCTTGGACATTAGGGGCCTTCGAAGGGGCGGTCATGACTTAGAGCCGCGATACGTTTGCGGCTTTGTGCCACTTCCGCTAGGTCAAAATCAACCATTGCGATCCCGGGCGCAGTTCCCATGTCGACCAAAACCTCGCCCCAAGGCGAAACAGCCAGACTGTGCCCAAAGGTTAAGCGGGACTTGCCCGAGTGAACAGAGTGCGTTCCGGTTTGGGCCGCGGCCAACACATATGAACCTGTTTCGATTGCGCGCGCGCGCAGCAAAGTTTCCCAATGGGCGGCGCCTGTGACGGGCGAAAACGCCGAAGGGACCAACAAAACCTGCGCGCCGGCCTGCGCCAGAGCACGGTAAAGATAGGCAAAGCGCACGTCGTAACAAATGCTCATCCCGATTTTGGCAAAAGGCGTATCAGCAACAACTGCGCGACCGCCCGGTCGGTAGCCCGCAGATTCGCGATAGGTTTCAGACGTGGACACGGTCACGTCGAACATATGTATCTTATCGTATTGCGCGACAATTTGCCCCGCCGGATCGATCAGGAATGACCGGTTTGCAAAGCGTCCATCAGGGTCTGCTGTCTTCAATGCCAGCGACCCGATCGATAGCCAAACACCATGGCGAACAGCAGCGTTGCGCAAACCTGCTAACGTGATGTCATCATCTTGGTGCTGAAGCACCTGTTGCTGTCGGGCGCGGTCTTGTGACACGCAGTTCGTCACCTCGGGCGTTAGAACAAATCCTGCACCCTGTTTAGCTGCCTGCGCCACAAGCTCTGACGTTGCCGCCAAATTCGCTGCTGGATCATCACCCGAGTTCAGCTGGAGAAGCGCTGCCTTCATGCCGCCAGCATTGCGTCCAACTTGCCGCCGCGATCAAGCGCGAACAAATCATCGCAACCCCCCAGATGTTTGCCGTCCACAAAAATCTGCGGAACCGTGCTGCCGCCGTTGGCACGCTGGATCATCTCTGCGCGACGTTCCGGCTGGGCCGAGATATTAACCTCGGCGTAGCTGATCCCTTTGGAATTCAGCAGGCGTTTCGCCATGTGGCAAAAGCCGCAGGTCGGTTTGGTGTAGATTTCAACGGTCGCCATAACGGTAATCCTTAGATCGATTTCCTGTTATTTAGGCGTCTTTCACCACTCTTGCCAGTGTAACAATCGACACATTTGCGGCACCCATTGCCCGAAGCGCTTCTGTACTGGCAGCAAGGGTGGCGCCGGACGTCATCACGTCATCAACCAACAATACGTTGCGGCCCATGATCCGGTCACAACGCTTCGTGTTTGCCGTGATCGCATCCGCCAGGGCTGCAAACCTTGCATCCCGCGTGTGTCCATCCAGCGGTTTGGTCTTTTTGGGCCGCAAGAGCGCATCTACACAAACCGGTTGACCTAGCACCTTTCCCACAGCCTGCGCCAAGAGGGCCGATTGGTTGTACCGACGCCTTAACAGGCGGGTCCAATGCAGTGGCACCGGTACGATAATAGGATCTAATAAAGGCATTTGCGCCGTTTTCTGCGCCATCCAGCGCACCACAGCTGGCACCAGATCCGTCCGGTCGCCATGCTTGAGACCCAGAACCAACCGCCGCCCGACACCCGAATAGGCAAACACCGCGCGACCCTGGTCCCACGGGCGCGCGATGGTCATGCAGTCATCACACTGGACAAGCGCCCCATCATCTTCACCCGGCAAGGGGGTGCCGCAACTGTCACAGACGAGCCCGCCAATAAAGGCCGTTTGCGACCAACAGGCCCCGCAAAGTCCAAAGTCTGCGTCTGTCAATGCGTCGCATGCCACGCATTGCGGGGGATAAATCGCTCGAATGACGCTTTGCAAGCGCATGAATGCACCCTAAATGACCCTGATGAACATGCCCCAGATCACCGACCGCGCCGCATTGATGCGCAACCGCAACCGCGCGCACCCCAGCGCGTTGTTTCTGCAAGAGCAAGTCGCCGATGAAATCCATGAAAGACTGATAGAGGTTAACAGAACCTTTACATCGATTGCGATTGTCACCGGTTTTCCCGATTTCTGGGCGGCACGCTACCCTGATGCAACCATCGTTCCGGATGAAGATACCCTAGCGTTAGAGTCTGATTCTCACGATTTGATCCTGCATGCGATGTGCCTGCATTGGGCAAATGATCCGGTGGGGCAGTTGGTTCAGGCACGCCATGCGCTAAAGCCTGATGGGCTTTTGCTTTGCACTTTTTTCGGCGGTCAGACGCTGCACGAACTTCGCACGTCATTGGCAGAGGCAGAGGCCGCAATCACGGGCGGCTTGTCACCACGGATTGCACCCATGGGCGAAATCAGGGACTTGGGCGCTTTGCTGCAAAGGGCAGGTCTTGCGTTGCCGGTGGCAGATGGCACACCCATTACCGTCAGCTATGCCAATGCCTTTCATCTGATGCATGATTTACGAAAAATGGGCGAAGGCAATGCACTGACGCAGCGGATCAAACATGCGACGCGCCGGAATATCCTGACTGAAGCGGCCAGCATCTATGCAGATAACTTCAGCAATGACGACAACCGCGTTGATGCCACCTTTGAAATCATCACGCTAACGGGATGGGCACCTGCGAAAAGCCAACCACAGCCGCTTCGCCCTGGGAGTGCAACGACCCGTCTGGCCGATGCACTAGGGACAAAAGAAACACCCTTAAACAAGTCCAATAACTAAACCGGTGCGTAACCCATTTAAATACCCGAAGAATGTCGCTACTTAAGGGACGATGAATATGTTCGATGCACAAACACAATCCGAAGAGCGCCCTGCCGTTTGCCCGATGCATGCGCAGCCTGATCACCCCAAGGTGAAACCGGCACGTGTCGGCATTCTGCTCGCCAATCTTGGCACACCTGAAGGCACGGATTACTGGTCCATGCGGCGTTATCTGAACGAGTTCCTGTCTGACAAACGCGTCGTCGATTACTCTGCCTGGATCTGGCAACCGCTTTTGCAGCTGATTATCCTGACAAAGCGCCCGTTTTCGTCAGGTGCGGCGTACCGGTCGATCTGGAACGAAGAAGATGATGAAAGCCCGTTGCTGACGATCACCAAAAAGCAGACCGCCGCAATCAAACAGCAAATGGTCGATCGCTATGGCGATGATGTGCGCGTTGACTACTGTATGCGGTACGGCAATCCGTCCACCAAATCCAAAGTCCGCGAAATGGTCGAGGACGGCTGCACTAGAATCCTGTTTTTCCCGCTTTATCCGCATTACGCCGGTGCAACGTCAGCTACGGCAAACGATCAGTTTTTCCGCGCATTGATGGAAGAAAAATGGCAGCCGGTCGCACGGATCGTCGAGCCTTATTTCGAAGAGCCCGACTATATCGAGGCGCTCGCCCAGTCGATTGAAAAGGCTTATGAAGCCGCTGAAACGAAACCGGAAAAGCTGATTTGTTCCTATCATGGTGTGCCAGAGCGTTACCTGCGCGAAGGCGATCCTTATCATTGCCAGTGCCAGAAAACGACGCGCCTGCTAAAGGAACGTTTGGGCTGGGCTGACACGGAGATCGTGACGACTTTCCAATCGCTTTTTGGCCCCGAAGAATGGCTAAAGCCTTATACCGTTGAAGAAGTTGCCCGACTTGCCAAAGAGGAAGGCGTCAAAAGCATCGCGATTTGTGCGCCTGCGTTCTCGGCGGATTGCATCGAAACGCTGGAAGAGATCAACGAAGAGATCAAAGAAAGCTTTGAGCATGCTGGTGGCGAAAATTTCACATATATTCCCTGCCTGAATGACGATCCTGCGCACATTGATGCGTTGTCCGGCGTGATCGAAAAGAACCTCAAAGGGTGGTTGGGCTAGTTCGGAATGATGGTCACGCTGACAGACAATGGCGCGACCGTTGATGCCGAAGATCTTGGGCCTTTGTTGGGCCTTAGCCCGTCCGACGTGCCAACCAAAATGCGATCCGGCGAAATCACAAGCCAGTCCGAAGAAGGCGCCGACGAGGACGCCGGACGCAGGCGGCTGACATTCTGGTACGGCGGCCTTCGGGTTCGTATTACCTGTGATCAGACCGGCAAAGTCATAAAAACGTCACGCACCACAGCGTCGAATCGGTAAGAACCCGATCCTCGGCTACGTGGATCACGTCCCGATAAAAACATCGCCAATTTTCATAAAACCGCCCAAATCCGCGGGTGACGTAACGGAAATCAGTATTTTAGGCGAATGCCTGCCATTTTTTGCCTCATTGGAAACATATTCTTTCGGCATAAAATTACTGTTTAGAGTAACTATTTATGGAGCATGCCGTGTTTTGGCATGAGAAATCGAGATGACAGCAGCAAATCATGCTGAACTGAATGTCATACCCAATGAGGGTAGTGAGGCACTTCCTAGCGGGACGACTTTGCTCGGCGATCAATTCACTATTGAACGCCCGCTTAGCAATGGCGGATTCGGAATCACCTATCTCGCCGAAGACAACTTCCTAGGTCGCCGCGTCGTTATCAAGGAATGCTACCCGGAGGCGTTTTGCCGCCGTGACGGTAAGAACGTGCATGTCCGCTCTCACATCCACCACGAAAAATACCGCGCGATCGTTGAAATGTTTATGCGCGAAGCGCGAAGCATCGCAAAGCTGCGTCACCCCAACATTGTCGGCGTACACCGGATTTTCGAGGATAACGAAACCGCCTATATGGTGCTGGATCTGATCCACGGCCGTGATCTGCTAAGCCTGATCAAGGACGAAGACGACATCCTTAACCCGCAACAGGTGAAAGAAATTCTGGTCAAGACGCTTGATGCAGTCGAATTGGTTCACCAGAACGATCTGCTGCACCGCGATTTATCACCCGACAACATCTTGCTGGATAAATGGGGCAGCCCGGTTTTGATCGACTTCGGTGCAGCACGTGAAGAGGCCAGCCGCGAAACACGTGCTGTGTCGGCTGTGCTTGTTGTTAAGGATGGATATTCTCCGCAGGAATTTTACTTTGCCGGTGGCAAGCAGAGCCCGAGCAGCGACCTTTACGCGTTGGGCGCTACTTTCTACCACCTGATCAGCGGCGAAGCACCACCCAACAGCCAGACGCGTATGGCGGAATTCGCAGGGAACAACCCTGATCCCTGCGAACCTTTGGCGGGTCGTTTCCCTGCGTACGACGACGAGTTCCTAGAGGCCATCGATAAGGCGATGATGATTCTCCCCAAAGCTCGCCTACAATCAGCACGCGAATGGTTAAACCTGATCACCAAGCGCAGCGACCGTGCGCAGCCGTTGCGCATGAATCCGACAAAGAAGCTCGACAAGGTTCTGACCCGACTGGTGTCGGAAACCAATGAATACGTCCTTAATTCCCAGCCCAGAGATGTAAGGCCCAAGACGCGCCGGCCGTCGCCTGAAGTACGCAAGACAACTTCGCAACCAGAATGGGCCGCTGAGTTTAACCGCGAAACCAGTGAGGTGATGCAGGATGCAACGCCTGCACCTACTCCGTTCACTCCTCAGGCGGATACTGAAGCGGTTATTCGAAAGCCTGGCACATTGGCCGTGCCAGCAAAAAAGCGGCGCAGGTTCTTCGGGTTATTCGGCTAAGGCTGGATACGCAATCGACCAACAAAAAAGGGCGCTCGATCACGAGCGCCCTTTTTTGTTTGATCCTTGTCGCCTTAGATCAACAAGACCTGAGTTCCAACAACAGTCAAATCGAATAGTTCTGCGATTTGCTCGTTATATAGACCGATGCAGCCGTTCGATGACCGACGCCCGATTTTGCGCGTGTCGTGTGTGCCGTGGATGCGGTAATACTGCCACGACAGATAAAGCGCATGCGTCCCCAACGGATTGTCCGGACCTGGACCCACAAAATCCGGCCATTCGGGGTTGCGGATTTTCATCGCAGGTGTTGGCGCCCAGCTTGGACCCTCGACCTTTTGGGTGATGCTGGTGCGTCCTGTGCGCGTCATGTCTTCGGTCAACGGTACGCTTGTCGGGAACAGCTTATAAACCGACTGATCTTCGGACCAGTAGTGCAAAGCACGCGACTGAATATCCACCAGAATAGCGCCATTGCGCAAATTGCTGAAGTACGGCTGCCAATCCAATGAACGGAAGCTGGAAATGTTCCGCTTCACGCCCTCGAGGATGCTACCTTCGAGTTCTGTCGTACCAGTCGTCTGTGCTGTAGCACCCGTGCCGATCATTGCAGCCGATGCTGCCAAGAATCCACGTCTTGAAAATTGTTCTGTCATCGCAGTCTCCCTTCAGGGGTCTGATGTGTTCTTCGCTTATTTAATGTGTCTCGCAAAGCACCGCAATTCAAACAAATGTCATCACGCACTCTTGTTTCCTTATGTGTGTTTGAAGTGTCATGCCAATCAGGATAAGGATGCCAAAGAATGCAAAAGCGAGTGATGGCATGTTTCGACGCGAAATGATCTTGGGTATGGCTGCCGTTGGTTTGGCGGCCTGTAGTTCAGGTAGTAATCGGCCAACGGGACCAGATGGTCTGCCGTTACCATCCGTTTACCGGATCAGCTCTGGCGATACGGCAACTGTGCAGTTCCGGATGCTCGATAGCGTTAACACCTTGCGGCAATCCGCCGGTTTGCCACCTGTCGAACTTGATGCGCGTTTGAATGCCGCCGCTGCCACCCATTCACGCGATATGGCTGTGCAAAACCGGCCTTGGCTTTTTGGGTCTGACGGATCAAGCCCGCTTGAACGCGCGCGCCGCGTCGGCTTTCCCGGACGCTTGTTGGGCGAAAACATCTCTGAATCGTTTGAGACAGAACTTCAGACGCTCGCAGCATGGATGGCGCAAACCGATACACGTGCAGTCATACTTGACCCCAATGCCCGCTTTATGGGTTTTGCCTGGTTCCAAGAGGAAGCAGGCAAACTGTGGTGGACCCTGAATATGGGCAGTGACCCAGCTGTGGTTCAGCCCATCGGAACAGCTGCGTTCTAGGCGTAAATGAAGATCTTTGTGTTGGTTTGTACCATCGGAAAGATCTCGTCCATTTCTTCGTTCTTTACGGCGATGCAGCCCCATGTCCAATCCGGCTGGCCAATCCACTTGCTGGGTGTGCCGTGGATAAAAATATCACCGCCCGGGCTGACACCGCGCGCACGGGCCGCCGCAATATCGGTGGCGTTAGGATATGAAATGCCTAGCGACAGGTGAAACCGGCTATTGGGGTTGCGCCGATCAATGCGGTACGCGCCTTCGGGTGTACGTCCGTCACCTTCCTCGAACTTATGTCCGTCAGGTGCGAATCCTAGATCAAACTTATACGTTTTCAGCAACGTACTGTTATGGATCAGTTGCATAACGCGGTCTTGCTTAAAGACTTGAATACGCGTGACCTCTGGCCCTGCGTATTGCGGCGCCGCTGCTGTGCATCCAGCAAGGCCCAGCGCCGTGCCAACCATCATTGAACGTCTAGAAATCATTGCTCTGCCTCTCGTTACGGTCTGCGCCGTTTCGATTTGCTTACTACAAAATTCCGTTTCGCAATAGATAGATCTGACGGCATGCCATCATTTCCGTGTGAATGCTGCCACAACCTCTGTGTGAGGTGACCAGCGGAACTGGTCCACAACCTGTACCCACGGCATCGCAAAACCCGCATCGACCAGCGTTTGCGCATCGCGCGCAAAACTCACTGGATTGCACGACACCATCGCGATGGTCTTCAGTTTGGACGCGGCCAGCGTCTCGATCTGTGCTTCTGCGCCCGCGCGCGGCGGATCAATTACAGCAGCATCGTAGTGGCGCAACTCGTCAGGTTCCAACGGGCGGCGAAACAAATCGCGCGTTTCCGTTGTCACACGGCGCAGTTGATGCCCTTCGCGCCAACCTCGATCAAGTGCTGCCATCATCGCAGCTTCGCCCTCGACGGCATGCACCTCGGCCCGCTTTGCGAGGGGCAAGGTAAATGTTCCACATCCTGCAAACAGGTCGATAATGCGCGTTGCCTTTGCGGTAATTTCGTCGACCGCTTGCAGCAAGGCATGTTCCCCATGTTTGGTAGCCTGCAAAAACGCACCCGGCGGCGGCACAACACCTGTCCCGCCAAAATCTTGGGCGGGCTGGTTGATCGTGACGACCTGCTCGTCGTTCCAGACCAACCGCGACAAACCGTATTGGTTTGCAAGCGCCGCGAGTTCAACGCGCAACT
Source organism: uncultured Yoonia sp. (assembly GCA_965364495.1). Classification (GTDB taxonomy): domain Bacteria; phylum Pseudomonadota; class Alphaproteobacteria; order Rhodobacterales; family Rhodobacteraceae; genus Yoonia. The sequence continues at coordinate 20,147 of CBDTYC010000004.1, forward strand.
GCGGCGTCAGTTCCTTTTCAGTCGTGACCAATACATCCGGTCCGCGCGGCGCACTGGTCACTGTTAGATCTATCTCGCCTTTGCGCGAACAGGCCAGAACCGTCAGCGCCTCGAGTGCGGAAAAACTGGCGATCAGCGCGGGTTCCAGAAGCTGGCAATCAGGAACCGCCACAAGCGTATCCGATCCCTTTGCATGAAAACCCACCATCGCGCCCTTTTTGGTGCGGCGCCCAGAAAGTTTCGCGCGCCGCCGCGATTGCGCAGGCGAGGTTACGATGTCACGAAACGCGGGAGTCAAACCTCGGGCTGACAGTGCCTTTGCCACGATATCACGCTTCCAGTCTGCCACGAATGCATCGCTCGCGTGCTGCATCGCACATCCGCCGCATGATTTGAAATGCCGACAAGGGGCGGCAACACGGTCCACCGATGGCGTGACAATCCGCATCGTCCCGTCTTGCGCGACTTCCACCTCTTCACCCGGCAAAACACGCGGTAGCAATGATCGCCCGTCAGAGGCGCGGCCCATCCCAAGGTGGGTCAAACTTTCGATAGTCAGCATTTATTCCGCCGCATCTTTCACATTAATGAAGCCGCCAGATTGCCGGCTCCAGTAGCGGGCATATAGCCCGTCTTGGGCCAGCAAGGCCGCATGGGTTCCTTGTTCGACAATGCGCCCAGCGTCAAGCACTACGATACGGTCCATTTGTGCAAGCGTAGACAAGCGGTGGGCAATCGCAATCACAGTTTTGCCACCCATAATAGACTCTAACGCGGCTTGAATCGAAGCTTCTACCTCTGAATCAAGGGCGCTTGTTGCCTCGTCCAGCACCAGAATTGGCGCATCTTTCAGGATTGCCCGCGCAATCGCTATCCGTTGCCTTTGGCCACCTGACAGCTTGACCCCGCGTTCACCCAGATGCGCGTGATACCCTGTGCGGCCTTTGTGGTCGCGCAAGTCACCGATAAATTCATGTGCCTCGGCCTGTCGCGCGGCTGCTTCGATCTCGGCCTGTGTTGCATCCGGTTTGCCATATTTGATGTTGTCATGGGCAGAGCGGTTGAACATGGCCGTCTCCTGCGTGACCATTGCGATCTGTCTACGGAGGCTTTCTTGGGTCACGTCGCGCACATCCACGCCATCAATCATGACCTTGCCTGCCTCGGCATCGTAAAGGCGCAGCAAAAGCGCGACGAGCGTCGATTTCCCTGCGCCGGACGCGCCTACAAGTCCCAGCTTTTCTCCGGGGCGCACCGATAGGCTGACCCCATTTAGTCCACCAGGTCCCCCGCCATAGCTAAACGACACATTCTTCAGGGCGATAGCGCCGGCGTTCGCAACCAGCTCTTTGGCATCGGGTTTGTCTTGCAGGGTGTGGGCGGGGCTAAGGGTATGCATTGCGTCCTCGAGTTCGCCAACATTTGCATACATGCCCATCAACGTGAAACTGACCCAGCCCGTCATCTGCGACAACCGCAAAGAAATCGCGCCAGCCGCCGCGATGTTGCCTGCGGTGGCAGCGCCCGTACTCCAGAAATACAAGGTCACGCCGACCAGAATGACCGGCAGCAGGCCGCCCAGCGCCATCAACCAGAACCGGAACCACGCAGAAAGCCACCCATAGTCGACGGCGGTGACCCAATAGTTTTCCATCGCATCCGTGGCTGCGCGATCCTCGTGATCGTCGTGGGCAAATAGTTTGACGGTTTTGATGTTCGTGATCGTGTCCACCACCTGTCCCGTGACCAAGGCGCGTGTCGCAGCACGTGCCTTGGACCGTTTGCGAATCCGCGGCATGAAGAAGCGGATCAACCCGATATACGCCGCCGACCAAACCGCCAGAAGCAAGGCAGAGCGCGCATCGATCGTGAAGAGCAGGATTACCGATGCAACCAGCGACGACAGCGCAAAAGCGACGGTGTGGATCATATCAACGATAAGATCAGTCGCGGCACGCGCGGCCTGCATCTGCTTTTGTGCAATACGGCCTGCAAAGTCGTTGTCAAAGAAGGTGACCGACTGCCCCAATGAATGGCGGTGCAAACGCGACAGGATCAAGTTACCAAGCGCAGGACCCACGACAACAGCCTGCATCATCCCAGAGACACCCATGATGATCGGACGCAGGATCAGGAAAAATGCGGTCACGCCCAGCAGCAAGATCAAATTGTCCGAGAAATAGGTTTCGCCTTGCGACGTCAGTGCGGCGTCGATCACCCACCCCAACATCAACGCTGTCGCAACCTCTAGTGCACCTCCAAAAGCAGACACTAATCCTGCCCAGAACGTCACTTTTGTGCTGCCCTTCAGGCACCAGCGCAGGAACGCCAGAAGCGTGCGTGGCGGTGATCCGTCGGCGGGTTCAAAGGGGTCGATCCAGCGTTCTGGTGTCATGTCTTACCTTCTTTGCCCTGTCCCAGAAATCCGCCCGACTGGCGCGCCCAGAACCGGGCGTATTGTCCATTTTTCGCCAACAATGCGTCATGGGTCCCGTCTTCAATGATCCGTCCTTGGTCCATCACGATGATGCGGTCCATCTGGGCAATTGTTGACAGCCGGTGCGCAATAGCGATGACCGTTTTACCTTCCATCATGCCGTACAAAGTTTGCTGAATGGCGGCTTCGACTTCACTATCTAGCGCGCTTGTCGCTTCGTCCAGCAACAGAATTGGGGCGTCTTTCAAGATCACACGCGCCAAGGCAATGCGCTGACGCTGCCCACCCGACAGTTTGACCCCGCGTTCGCCGACGCGTGCGTCATACCCTTTATTGCCTTCGTTATCTTCCAGTCCAAGAATGAACTCGTGCGCTTCTGCCTTGCGGGCGGCCGTTTGCATCTGGTCTTCGCTGGCGCTTGTATTGCCATAAAGGATGTTTTCGCGCACGGACCGATGCAGCAACGCGCTGTCCTGCTGGACCATGCCAATCACGCTGCGCAAACTGTCTTGGGTTGCGTATTTTATGTCTTGGCCGTCAATCAGGATTTGCCCGCCTTCCACATCATAAAACCGCAGAAGCAGCTTTACGAGCGTGGATTTTCCTGCGCCGGACTGACCGACAAGGCCGACTTTCTCGCCGGCTGCAATGGTCAGGTCGATTCGGTCCAATCCGCCGGTCTTTTTGCCGTAATGGTGTGACAGCCCACGTATTTCGACGCCGCCTTGCTTCAGGATAAGGGGCTTCGCGTCCTTATGATCCAACAATGTCACCGGCTGCGCGATTGTCAGCATTCCCTCTGACACAACTCCCAGTTCGCGGAAGAAATTTGTCACGGCCCACATGATCCAACCCGACATGGCATTCAGGCGCAGCGTCAATGACGTGGCAACAGCAACCAACCCGACGGAAGCCGCCCCCTGCATCCATAACCAGATTGCCCAGCCAACCACACCGACAACAAGAAAGCCGTTCAAGACCATCAATCCGGCATCCATGATCGTATAAAGGCGCATTTCGATCTTGAAGGTCCGGCGCGCCTCTTCGATTGCCTCTTTGGCATAATCAACTTCACGGGTGTGATGCGCGAACATCTTGACCGAGTGGATGTTGGTATAGCTATCCACCACGCGGCCCGTGACCGCGCTGCGCGCGTTTGAAGCGGCCTCTGATGCGGGTCCGATGCGGCGGACGACCCAGATCAACAGCACCAGATAAGGGACGATCCAGAACAGCAGAGGCAAAAGCAACCGCGCGTCCGCCTGCCCCATCAGCACAGCCGCCGCAAGAAGATAGGCGATCGCAAAGGTGATCGCGTCGAACAGCTGAAAGATGACCTCGCCAGCGGCGGGCGGGGTTTGCATGATGCGGTTTGCAATACGCCCCGCGAAATCATCCTCGAACCAGCCGACCGATTGACGCAGCACGTGCTTGTGCGCACGCCACCGGACCAATGTGCCAAAGTTTGGCAGGATCGTGTTGTTCAGCAGCATGACCTGAAACACATGCACGGCGGGCCGAATGGTCAGGATCAGAAAGGCGACAACCAAGAACTCGGTTCCGCTTTCGGCCCAGACCTGCGCAGGGGTGCCAGCAGTCAGAATATCGACAAGCCTGCCCAGATAGCCAAGCAACCAGATTTCGGTGATTGCGATGATGACTGATACGATACCGGTGATCCAGAACACACGTATAAACGGCTCTGCGTAAGCACGCAGAAACGGATATAGCCGTTTGGGCGGTGTGTCGGTCTCTTCGTAGGGTACGTAAGGATCGACAAGACCTTCGAAAAACCGAAACATGGGTCTGCCTTTTCACAATAGACGCCAGCTATAACAAAACCGCGTCTAGAGAAAAAGAAGAACCGGAATTCTGTAAAAGGCCTTCGTCAGCACACGCAGGCAAAGCTGCCGCGTACGTTAGCCAATCAATTCAGCTTTTGTCAGGGTGAAACCGGAAGCGATCCAGCGTTCCTCGGCCTGCTTCAGGGCGCGGCCAAGCGCGGGCCCCTTCAAATCGGGCATCAGGTCAGCGGCTTTCAGCGGAAACACCTGCTTTGCCGCATGCGCGATTGCATCTGTCGTCGGCGTTTTGCCAAGTGATGCGGATTGCAGCAGCAACGCATTCAGCCCTGCCGCGTATCCATGGCGATAAGCGATCGTCGTGGGGACATCGCCACTGGTTATTTGGGCAAGCTGGCGGGCTTGATCCTTGGACAAACGCAAATGATCTGCAGGCGCGCCACCCAAGCCGGCAAGCCTGCAAAGCGGGTTGGGGTCCACATCTAACAATCCCTCTAGGTGGATCAGCACAGCCAAGGCACTGCTCTCTGCACCGGGCAAGACCTGCGCCAAGCCCCCAATAGATGCCAACGCAGCAACAGCGGGGGCCGGATCACGGGCAGACAGCAGTTTGAGCATTTCTGCAGTCACCCGTTCAACCGATAGCGACTGCAACCCTTCGATGTTGGCGGCACAGGCGGCCAGCCCTTCACGGTCCGGACCTTCGTCCGTATCGCCGTACCATGCATAGAAACGGAAAAAGCGCAGGATGCGCAGATAATCCTCCTTGATGCGCAGGTCGGGGTCTTCGATAAACCGGATGCGCCGCGCATAAAGGTCAGGCAAACCGCCCAATGGATCGGCCACCTGTCCGTCAGGTCCCGCATATAAGGCATTCATCGTAAAATCGCGCCGGCGGGCATCGTCGGTAATATTGTCTGCAAAGGCGACCGTCGCGCGCCTGCCATCAGTGGCGACATCATGCCGGAAGGTCGTCACCTCGAATGGAATGCCATCCTGTACAAGCGTGACCGTGCCGTGGTCAAATCCCGTGGGAATTGCCTTGATTTTCGCCTGTTTGGCGAGGTCCATCACCGCTTGCGGGTGGGCATCTGTGGTCAAGTCCAAGTCCGCGACCGGTGAACCCAACAATTCGTTGCGGACACATCCACCAACAAACCATGCTTGATAACCGGCGTCCGTCAGCAGCCTGCAAACCGTTTGCGCGGCTTCGTCCTGCAACCAGGGCGCGGTAATCGTTGTCATGCCATCCGCGCGGCCAACCCGCGTAAGATCCGCGCCGTCGCACCCCAGATATAGTAAGGGCCATGTGGAACGGCGTAATAAAGACGCTTGCGGCCCTGCCACCGACGCCCTTCTGTGCGGTACATCGCGGTATCAAGAACATGGGCAAGTGGTACTTCGAATACTTCGCTGACTTCACCGGCTTCGGCGACGATATCATAGTGACCCGTAATCATCGCAAGAACGGGGGTAACTTGATACCCCGTCACGGTCTGATGTGGCGGCAATTCCCCCAGCACATCGACCAGATCGGCAGGCAATCCGATTTCTTCATGCGCTTCTCGCAAGGCGGCATCAATTAACGTGGCGTCAGTGGCATCTTGCTTGCCGCCCGGAAAGGCAATCTGGCCCGGGTGATGCTTTAGCCGCGCGGCACGCTTTGTCAGGATCACAGTCTGCGTTTGTGCGCGAATGCCAATCAAGACAGCAGCGGGGGTCAAGGTCCCGTTCGGGACTTTCATATCGGGGTTAAGGTCAAAATCCGAAGACGCGCCGCCCGTATTGGAAAGCGCGTCTTGCAGTTGTTGACGTAGGTCAGGCACTGGCATCCTTGGCCTCAAAGCCGACTGTCGCGGGATCAAGGATGTAGTGTGCACCGCAAAACTGACAGTCTGCGGTCACGGTGCCTGCATCAGTTGTCATCGTGCCGATGTCTTTGGCGGAATAGATCGACAAGCTTTGGCGCACTTTGTCTTCTGAACAGCTGCACCCGAACTTGACGGGCTGGGCATCATAGACGCGTGGCTGTTCTTGATGGAAAAGCCGTACCAGTAGATCGGTCGGGGCGACGGTCGGGCCGATCAGCTCGATCTCGTCCACGGTATCCAGCAAGACATTCGCACGATTCCAGTTTTCACCCTCGTCTGCATCAAGCAGGTCGATTGCCTCCAGCAAGCCACCTTCGCCAGAGCCACCTTCACCCGCAACATGCGGCGACGCCTTGGGCATATGCTGCAGAATGATACCGCCCGCCCGCCAATGGGTCGCCTCGCCGGCCATCTGCGATTGGCCATACGTCAGTTTGAACCGCGTGGGTAGCTGTTCGGACTGGGCAAAATACGCCTCTGCACAAGATGACAGCGAACCACCTGCGATTGGCGTGATACCTTGATAGGGGGTCATCCCCTCGCCCTGATCGATCAGAATGGCGAAATACCCATCGCCAATCTGGCTGAAAGGGTCTGCGGACTGGTCCAAGGTTTCCGTATCATATGAAGCATAGGCACGCACACGCGCTGGCTGCCCGTCATCTGTGGGGCCATAGTAGTCCGTCGCGATCAGTCGCGCGGGGCCAGAGCCGCGCACCTGCAACGACAGTTTCCAACGTAATTTCATGGTTTGACCGATCAACGCGGTCAGCAACGCCATCTCTGCCACCAGACCTTCGATCATGGGGGGATAGTCGTGCTGCTTGAGGACCTGTTCCAACACGCCATCCAGTCGCGCCACCCGTCCACGGATGTCGGATGCGTCAAGTTGAAACGGCAGGACGGTATCGTCCCAAGTGATTTGGGTGCCGAGGCTCATGGTCTTTCCTTACTTGTCAGGAGTTGGCATACCGCTCCTATATAGGCGGGGCAAGCCAAGGTCCAAGGGGGCAAGCTATGATCAAACGGTATGGCGACACGCCTGTAAGCGGACAACAGTACAAAACACGGCCCGGAGTTTATGCGATCTTGCCAATGAACGGCAAGATTCTAGTGACTTACCAAGGCGACCCGCATTTCGAAATTCAGCTACCGGGCGGCGGTGTTGATCCCGGTGAAGCGCCTTTGCGGGCATTGCATCGTGAAGTGTTCGAAGAAACCGGCTGGCGCATTGCGGGACCACGCAAACTGGGCACAT
>CBDTYC010000005.1:0-22030 GCA_965364495.1 uncultured Yoonia sp.
AAGCGGCACGTGAAGCGGCCAAGACACGCGCCTCCGCCGAGGATGCTTTGCCGCCACTGCGCGAGGAGGAGGCCATTGCCGCCGCGGTCCTCCAGCGCCTGCAGGTCCAGCGCGACACGTTGACCGATCAGGAAACCCGCGCCCGCGAGATGATCGAAACCTTGCGTGCCCGCATTGAACAGTTGACCCGCGACATGGAACGCGAGAGCGGCCTGAACAAAGATGCGGGCGAAACGATCGAACGCCTTGAATGGGAAGCCCGCGAAATTTGCAAGGCAGGCGAAGGCCATGACGCCCGCCTGGAGGCCGCACAGGTTGGCGCCCGTGAAGCCGCAGGCGTCTTGCAGCAACGCGAGGCTGATCTGGCGCAGTTGACCGAAGATGTGGCCCGGCTGGCAGCCCGTCACCAGTCTGCGCAGCGTTTGTTGGAAGATAACCGCACGACCATGACCAAAAGCGAAGCCGAGGCGGCACGTGCGAAATCGGCGATGGCTGATGCCGCTGCTGCGCTGTCCAAAGCCGAAGCTGATTTCGAAGCGGCGGGCACTGCAGAAAAGGCAGCGGTCGCGGCCGCTGAGGCAGCAGATGCAGCCCTTGTTGCAGCAGAAACCGCGCGCGCGGACACCCAGTCGCGCGAAAGCGATGCACGCGGGTTGCGGTCCCAAGCCGAGGGCGAAGCGAACGCTTTGCGTGCCGAGGTAGCAGCCTTGGCACGTCTGGTCGAGCGTGACACCGCAGAAGGCGGTCAAGTCCTTGACTTATTGCGTGTGCAAGGCGGGTACGAAAAGGCGCTGGGCGCTGCACTGGCAGACGATTTGCGCGCGCCTGAAGTTGACGCTGGTGCGAAATCGGGATGGGCGCTGTTGCCGGGCTATGCTGCGCCGCAGACCTTGCCTGAAGGGGTGAAGGCGCTGACCAACTATGTTGGCGTGCCGCAAGTCCTCGCTCGCCGCATGAGTCAGGTTGGCCTTGTCGATGCCGCTGATGGTTCACGCCTGCAATCTGACCTAAAGCCGGGGCAACGGCTGGTGTCTGTCGAGGGCGATTTGTGGCGCTGGGACGGGTTTCGCGCAGGCGCCGAAGATGCGCCTTCTGCGGCTGCCTTGCGCTTGCAACAATTGAACCGCCTGACTGAATTAAAGCGCGATCTGGAAGAAGCATCTGCAACGGCCCAAGGTGCAGCCCAAGCGCACGAGATACTGACGGCGATGCTCAAGCAGCAGACCGAAGCGGATCACGTGGCGCGTCAGGCCCGTCGCGACGCCGACCGCGCTGTGGCGGATGCCAATCGCGCGGCCAGCCGTGCAGAGGCAGAGCGGAACCTCTCGGAAGGCAAGCTGGAAAGCCTAGGACTGGCGCTCAAACGCCACGAAGAAGAAGCGCATGGCGCGCGTCGTGCGCTGGTCGAAGCTGAAAAAGCTGCGGCAGATCTGGGTGATTTGGGAACTGCGCGGGCCTCTGTTGAAGATGTCAAAATGACGGTCGAGGCCGCACGGATCACGATGATGTCGCGCCGGTCGGCACATGACGAGGTGCGCCGCGAGGGCGAGGCGCGGCTGAAGCGTAGCCAAGAAATCACAAAGGAAATCAGCGGCTGGAAGCATCGTCTGGAAACCGCCAACAAGCGCACCGCTGAGCTGGCTGAACGCAAACAAACCTCACAAGAGGAATTGACCGAAGCGACGGCCGCCCCCGAAGAAATTGCTGCCAAACGTGCAGAGCTCGCCGACGCGATTGATGAAGCAGAGGTGCGGCGCAAGGCATCTGCCGACAAACTGGCCACTGCAGACACCGCTTTGCGTGATGCAGGCCATCTGGAACGCGACGCAGAGCGGTTGGCCTCCGAGGCCCGCGAAGCACGCGCTCGGTCCGAAGCCCGTTCTGACGCGGCGCGTGAAACAGTTGCCTACGCGGCAGAGCGGATCATGGAGGCGCAAGAAGTAGCACCTGCTGAATTGCTTGAGACGCTTGATATGGATGTCTCGCAAATGCCCGCATCCGAGATCGTCGAGGGGCAGGTGAACGCGCTCAAGCGGCAACGCGACGCGCTTGGTGCGGTGAACTTGCGCGCAGAAGAAGACGCCAGAGAAGTGCAGACGGAACATGATGGGCTTGTGACCGAAAAGACAGACCTGGAGGCCGCGATTGCCGCTTTGCGTTCCGGTATTTCCAGTCTGAACAAAGAAGGTCGCGAACGTCTTTTGACTGCGTTCGAGCAGGTGAATGATAATTTTGGCCTGCTCTTTACCCATTTGTTCGGCGGCGGTGAGGCCAAGCTGGTTTTGGTGGAATCCGATGACCCGCTGGAGGCTGGACTAGAGATCATGTGCCAGCCACCCGGCAAGAAACTAAGTGTCTTGTCGCTTTTGTCTGGCGGCGAGCAGACGTTGACGGCGCTTGCGCTGATCTTTGCGGTCTTCCTCGCCAACCCTGCGCCAATCTGTGTCCTTGACGAGGTGGATGCACCTTTGGACGATGCCAACGTCACCCGTTTTTGTGACCTGCTGGACGAGATGCCCCGACGGACGCACACACGGTTCCTGATCATCACGCACCATGCTGTCACCATGAGCCGGATGGACCGGTTGTTCGGCGTCACGATGGGCGAACAGGGTGTGTCGCAGCTTGTGTCAGTTGATTTGAAACGTGCCGCTGCGATGGTCGCCTAAGGCTAAGTGACGCAGGCGGATTGTCCAGCCGCTCCGAAACAAGGCACAGTGGTGCGTCGCTAGAGACGGTTGAGCAAATCGCGTGTCGGCCATGCATCCGCTGGCAGACCTAGCCGCTCTTGCTCGGTTTGTACGGCTTCACGGGTCATAGCCCCCAATATCCCGTCGATTCCGCCCACATCATGCCCAAGCGCTGTCAGTTTGCGCTGGAGTTGCTGCATTTCTTCGCCACTAAGAGCAGGCGTCGGGTTGCCCGCGTCATAAACCGGCGCACCACCCAGCCGCGTTGCGAAATAGGCGGCTGTGGTGACATAGACAAAGCTTTTGTTCCATTCGAAATATACCTCGAAGTTCGGGTAGGCCAGGAATGCAGGGCCATTGCGCCCCATCGGCAGCAGCACGGATGCTTCAAGGTTTGAAGGGCCAAGCGAACCGGTACGTGCCCTTACGCCGCGTCTGGCCCATTCGTTGACGCTGGCTTTGCGGTTCAGGCCGGTTTGTGACCAGTCCAGATTGGACGGCAGTGTGATTTCTTGCAGCCACGGCTCATTTGCCCGCCAACCTAGGGACGAAAGTACGTTTGCACCCGTCATCAGCGCATCAGGTGACGAGTTCTTGAGGTCGACGATTCCGTCACCGTCGCCGTCCATGCCTTGGCGTACAATCTCGCGCGGGAGTTTCTGCAACTGGCCGATCTCACCCGCCCAAGCGCCCGTCGTCGTGGCTGGATTCATGCCGCCACGGCGGTAAAGCTCGATTGCGGCGATCAGTTGCGGGCGGAATAGCTCTGGCCTGCGGCAGTCATGTGCGAGCGTCAAAAGCGCGTTGCGTGTGTTGAAGTTGCCTTGGACTTGGCCAAAGTCGGTTTCAAATGCCCAGAACGCCAAAAGGACGCCGCGCGGAATGCCAAAACGGGCTTCGATCGTGTCGAACGTGCTGTCAAAACGGTTGCCGTAGGTCGTGCCGTTGTTGATCCGGTTCTGACTGATCAAGGCCCGTGAAAAACTGACAAAGTCCTTCTGGAATACGCCTTGCGACCGGTCCGCGTTGATGACCGATTGTTCGATTTGCGCCCCTTGGAAAAAGGCATCGGCGACGGATGCCGGGATGCCGGTCGCCCGCGCCTCGGCCTTTACGCCGTCGATGAATGCGCCAACGGGGCCGCCGCAGGTCTGTGCGCTGGCGGCGTTTGCAAAAAGGATCAGAGCGAGGGCTGCGCGCATGGGTATCTCCGGCTTGGTTGATTAGGCGGAGCGTAGCAGCGTGACAGGGGCACGCAAGCCGTCATGCGATGACCAGGGGCAATTCGCCGAACAGCTAGAGCAAAGCCAGAATAACAGCGGCGACCAATGTCAGCACCCATGTTTTCCACAGTACTCTGACCGCATCATCAATATCGTCAGGGCCAAGGTCGCGTGCGCCGTCCCCGTTTACGAATGGATAATCCTTCATCTCGCCATGATAGCTGCGCGGTCCGCTCAATGCGATATCCAGACCGTGTGCCATAGCCGCTTCTGGCCAACCGGCGTTCGGCGAGCGGTGAAGCGGGGCTTCGCGCAAGATCGGGCGCGGGTTCGGGCGGGTTGTTACGGCCCATATCATCAAAGCTGTTAGACGCGCGGGGATCAGGTTCAGCAGATCGTCGAAGCGTGCCGCTGCCCATCCGAACTGTGCGTGTTTGGGTGTCAGGTAGCCGATCATGCTGTCGGCTGTGTTGGTGATTTTGTAAATCAGAAGCCCCGGCAAGCCTGCGACGGCGAACCAGAATACTGGTGCAATTACGCCGTCCGACAGGTTTTCAGACGCACTTTCAATTGCTGAGCGGGCAACAGAAGAACCATTCATCGCGCCTGTGTCACGCCCAACGATCATCGCCACGCTTTTGCGCGCATCGCCCAGCGACAGGCGCAGGGCGTTGGCGACAGCTTGCACGTGTTCCACAAGCGACTTTTGCGCAAGCAGGACAGCCACGATCACGATATCAAGCACGTTGGTTGGCAACAGTTGGATCAGCCAGCCCAAGACGCCCGCAGCCACACAAAGCCCGCAGAGCACCAGCACGCCAATGGTTTGCTTTTGATCGCCGGTGTTAAAGCGTGCGTCACACCACCCGATCAGCCGCCCCATCAATACTGCAGGATGTGGAAACCGGTCCCATAACCAGCGCGGTTCGCCCATTGCAGCGTCGAGCAGCATTGCAATAATCAGCGTCACAATGCGGCTTCCAATTGATCCCAGCGATCCGTTGCCGGTAAACCAAGGCGCAGCCAGTTACCTGAGTAAGGAAAGGTGCGTGACCAGATGTGATGACGGGCAAGGCGGTCTTGCATCGCTGCCGCGTCGCCGACATCGTAAAGCCGGAAAAGTGTCGTGCCGCCGACCAGCTTTGCGCCTGTCGCGGTCATCATGCGATCAAGGCGGGCGGTATCTCCGGTTAGACATGCACGGGTTTCGTTGGCCCATTGGGTGTCGGACAAGGCGGCAGCCCCGATTGCCAGCGCAGGGCCGGATATCTGCCAAGGGCCAAGCAAGTCTGTCAGTTTTCCAACAATCTCTGGATCGCCGATTGCGAAACCCAGACGTAAACCTGCGAGCCCCCAGAACTTGCCGAAGCTTTTCAAGACGACAGTGCCGGGGCGCTGGGCCAAATGGATCAACGACGCTTTGGGTGTCACGTCACAAAAACTTTCGTCGATAATCACATAGGGCGTGGCCAAATCAGCGGCCTGCCACAGATGCCCGTCAGGATTGTTGGGATGCACTGCGACGGTTGCGTGGCGTGGGTTTTGACCCAACCGCCAACCGGAGGCGGCAAACGCGGCAGCGTGTTCGTTATATGTCGGGGCAGGGATGAAGACATCGCCGGTCGGTATTACGCGCGGCAATGCGGCGATGATCGCGGACGCGCCTGTGGCGCCAATAATCGCGGCCCCTTCCGGTACGTTCCAGAAACGGCGGGCCAAATCGTAAAGTCGTGTGAACGCAGCCTGATCCGGCAAGGCGGTCCATGCATCATGCGGCAAATCGGGCATCGGGTAGGGCGTTGGATTTATGCCGGTGGACAAATCCAGCCAGCTTTCGCGCGTCCCACCGTATTGGGCAATCGCGGCATCTATGCCACCACCATGATCGCGCTTTTGGGTCATTCGTCAGATGGCAACGGGGGGTGGCGGGTCACAAAGTGCCCTTTAATTGCCGGTGGCCATTCGCGAAACGGGACACGGCCAGTGTCGGATTCGGCATGGGCAACCGCATAGGCCACGATGCCTTTTGCAGATTCGACGTCCGGTTCAAAAGCGCCAAGCGTATAATTCAGCTTTCCCGCACCTTGGATGGCGATATTGCAGGCCCCCTTACAGCCCATCAAGCATGAAACACGACGGGTTTTAACCCCGTGCTCACCTGCCGCGGCAGTCTCGATCAGCGCGGCCAGAACCTCGCCGTCGGTCTGCGTCATGTCACCTGTTTCCCAGCCTTCGCGCTTACAGGTGTCGCAGGTCGTAATCCATGTCGTCATTGTGGTCTGTCCGTTTTCTGCTGTGGCGTTTCAAACGGATTCTTGCGGGTAGCACAAGGTTTCATAAGCCAAACTGCAAGATGATACAGTTTGGCTTTGATTGGGGGCCGTCGAAAACAGGCACTTAACCCCGCCCGTGTGGTGCGTCCAAGTTGAATTCCGGATTGATCGGGATGATGCGGTTCGGGTTAATCGTCTCGTGGCTATAGTGATAGTGACGCACGATGTGATCCAAGTTCACCGTCTCCGCGATGCCAGGCACTTGGTAAAGTTCGCGCATGTAGCCCGACAGGTTTGGGTAATCCGCGATGCGTTTGCGGTTACACTTGAAGTGCAGGTGATAAACGGGATCAAACCGGACAAGCGTGGTCCAAAGCCGCCAGTCAGCCTCGGTGAGTTTGTCCCCCATCAAATAGCGGTTTTCCGACAGTCGGGCGTCGAGCCAGTCCAGCGTGTCAAACAGCGGATGGACCGCAGCATCATAAGCCTTTTGCGTGGTCGCAAAGCCGGATTTGTAGACGCCATTGTTTAGCGTGTCATAGATACGGTCGTTTACAGGGGAAATGTCATCGCGCATTTCTTTGGGCCAGTAATCATCGGAATTGCCCGTAATCCCGTTAAAGGCACTGTTAAACATCCGTATGATCTCGGACGATTCGTTCGAGACGATTGTGTTTGTCTGTTTGTCCCACAAGATCGGCACAGTCACGCGGCCGCTAACGTCGGGGACGGCTTTGGTATAGATGTCGCGCGCGAACGGAAGGCCGAACAATGTGTCGCCAGTGGCGCCGTTGTCATCGGTCTTGAAGGTCCAGCCGTCAGACAGCATGTCAGGATGAACCACAGAAATACTGATGTGATCAGTCAAATCTTTGAGTTGACGAAAGATCAAAGTGCGGTGCGCCCATGGGCAGGCATAAGATACATAAAGGTGGTAACGCCCTGATTCCGCTTTGAAACCGCTGTCACCCGAGGGGCCAGCCGATCCATCTGCCGTGATCCAGTTGCGAAAGCTCGCGTCCTTGCGCACGAATGCGCCGCCGGATTTCTTTGTATCGTACCAAACGTCGTGCCAGACGCCGTCAACCAGTTGGCCCATGTGTGATCTCCTTTGATGCGTTAGGGTGTACCTAGTGCGAACACAGTCTTGAACAAAGGCCGCTGAATGCGCAAAGATCGTGCGCTTGCGCACATCAAGCACTCTTGCCGCGGCTCAGGTCCGAATTGTCGCTTATGCGTTTGCCCTGCCCAGTGCAGCCGACTATACGGGGCGCCAGACGAAGCCCACGCAGGGCCAGAACGGTTGGGGGCAGATTGGTCGACCCATAACGGGGACCAGATGCCGCATCGTCGACACCCGTAGGTCGGGTTTTCTGGTCATGTCGTGAAACGGAGGGTCCCATGCGCGGATTGCTAGCACTGACGTTGATTTTTGCGGGGACAGCCGCCGCTGCCCATCCCGGCCATTGGGCGGATATCGCGGGTCACGACCATTGGGTCGCGGGTGCGGCGATTGGTCTGGCTGGCTTGGCCGCGATTTGGGGTGCCTTGAAGGGCAAGAAAGCCCGAGAAGAAGCCGAGCCCGAAGAAGAGCTTGAAGAGGAAGCTGCATGAAAACCGGCGTCATGATTTGCGGTCACGGATCTCGTAGCCAATCGGCTGTTGACGAATTTGCGACCCTTGCCGACAAGCTGCCTGCCTATTTGCCAGACGACTGGATGACGGATTACGGCTATCTTGAATTTGCAAATCCCGTGATCCGCGACGGACTGGACAAGCTTCGCAAAGCGGGCTGTGAACGTATACTGGCTGTGCCTGGCATGCTTTTCGCCGCAATGCACGCCAAGAACGATATCCCCACTGTCCTGAATACCTACGCCGCCAAGCACGGCATGACAGTTTCCTATGGCCGCGAGCTGGGTGTCGATCCCAAGATGATCGCCGCCGCCGCAGGGCGTATTCAGGATGCGGTTGATGCGGCGAACGCTGAACATGGCGACCTGCCGCTGACAGAAACATGCCTTGTTGTGATCGGTCGCGGTGCGTCTGACCCTGACGCGAACGGCAACGTCGCCAAGATCGCACGGATGCTGCAAGAAGGCATGGGTTTTGGCTGGGCCGAGGTCGGCTATTCCGGTGTGACTTTCCCTCTGGTCGAACCCTGCCTGCAACATGTGTCACTGCTGCCTTACAAACGTGTCATCGTGTTCCCGTATTTCCTGTTCTCTGGCATCCTGATCGACCGTATCTATGGTTTTACGGATCAAGTTGCGGCCCAATACCCCGCCATCCAATTTGTCAAAGCGGGTTATCTTGGCGACCACCCGAAAGTGCTTGAGACGTTTGCCGAACGTATTCTTGAACAGGACAGCGACACACCGCCACCCAACTGCGGGATATGCGGTTACCGCAGTCAGGTGTTGGCAATGGAAGACGGCAAGGCCCACAAGATAAGCGTCGAAGATCGCAGCCATCCTGCCTTTGGGTCTGTCCCGCCGCCGACGTGCGTTCTGTGCAAATACCGCACGCAAGTATTGGGCTTCGAGGCCGAAGTTGGTGCGGTGCAAGAAAGCCACCATCACCATGTCGAGGGCCAAGGGGCGAACGCCCCGGGTTCCAACGTGGCTGATTGCAGCCTCTGCGACACATTCTGTACCGGCATGTGTCGGCTTCAAGCGCAGGATCATCACCATCACCACCATCACCACGATGATCACCATCACGATCACGATGATCACCATCATCATCATGATCACGACCACCATCATGCGATCTATCCCCACGCCAAGCACCCGCACGGACCGGAAAGCGCGCGCAAGCCCAAGCCCTGATAGTCCTCTTGCTCTGAAAACGCCCGCCGGAGGCTTCGACCTTCGCGAACTCACACAAAGGCCAGCCATTGCGCCCCTACGAAAAAGACCCCAAGGCAATCTATGCCCAGAGTTTCGCCACTGTGCGGGCAGAGGCGCGTTTGGATCGGTTCACACCCGCGATGCAGCCTTTGGTCACGCGGTTGATCCATTCATGTGGCATGATCGAAATCGCAGACCGTTTGGCGTTTTCGGCTGATGCCGCAGCGACCGGGCATGCGGCCCTTGCTGCAGGTGCGCCGGTGTTGTGTGATTGCGAAATGGTGGGCGCTGGTATCATCCGGCGGTATTTGCCCGCCCAAAACGACGTTATTGTTACGCTCAATGACCCGTCGGTCCCTGCGCATGCGACCGAAATTGGCAATACACGATCAGCCGCTGCGGTGGAATTGTGGAAGGATCACATCGAAGGCGCAGTGGTGGCGATCGGGAACGCGCCAACGGCACTATTCCATTTGCTGGAGTTGCTTGACGCTGGCTGGCCCAAACCTGCCGTGATCTTAGGTTTCCCTGTCGGGTTCATTGGTGCCGCCGAAAGCAAGGCAGAGCTCGCGGCGAACCCGCGCGGATGCGAATTTGTCGCTTTACGCGGACGTCGGGGCGGGTCTGCAATGGCCTCTGCGGCCGTGAATGCACTGGCTGCGGGGCTACCGGAAGATGCATGATCCCTGGCTACATATCGTTGGCATCGGCGAAGACGGGATGCAGGGGCTTGTACCCGCAACCCGTGCCGTAGTCGAGGCCGCTGAAGTCATTATTGGTGGCGACCGCCACCATGCTTTGGCTGAAAACCTTGCGGCTGAACGTTTGGCATGGCCGCACCCGTTTGATGCGCTGATATCGACCATCGAAGGGCTGCGTGGGCGCCGTGTTGTGGTTCTAGCGACCGGTGATCCTTTGTGGTTCTCGGTCGGGGCGCGGATCGGACGGTCGGTTGATCCTGCGCAGATCGTTTATCATCCGCAACTGTCGGCGTTCCAATTGGCTGCTGCCCGCATGGGGTGGTCTTTGCCGGATGTCGAAACGCTGACCGTGCATGGGCGTCCAGTTGAACAGATGATCGCGTTTATTCAACCTGATGCGCGCTTGTTGGTGTTGACGACTGGCGCAGAGACGCCTGCGCAAATCGCGGCATTCTTGACGCAGCGCGGCTTTGGCGGTTCACAGATGACCGTGCTTGCTGCGATGGGCGGCAAAGACGAAGAGCGATTTGATGGGACTGCGGAAAACTGGAACCACGATGTTCCCGCATTCAACACACTGGCGGTGGAATGTATCGCTGCCCCTGACGCGGCCCTGTTGCCACGTGTTCCGGGTCTGGCAGATGATTTGTTCCAGTCTGACGGAACCATGACCAAGCAGGAGGTTCGCGCTGCGACAGTTGCCAAGTTGATGCCAATGCGCGGCGCACTTTTGTGGGATATCGGGACCGGCTGCGGGTCTGTCGCAATCGAATGGATGCGCGCTGCCCGCTATGCCCGCGCAATCGGGATAGAACCGCGCGCCGACAGACGCGCAATGGCTGCTGCAAATGCGCTTGCACTGGGTGCACCGAAGCTAGAGTTGATTGACGGCACTGTGCCGGACGCCCTTGATGGGTTGGACCCGCCCGATGCGATTTTCATCGGCGGTGGCCTCAGTCGTGCAACATTCGAGGCCGCGTGGTCCGCGCTGCGTCCTTTGGGCCGCTTGGTGGCCAATGCCGTGACACTTGAAAGCGAGGCAGAGCTGATTGCGCTGCACAAAATCTATGGCGGCGATCTGGTAAAGCTGTCGATCCATCGCGCAGAGCCTGTGGGCCGTATGACGGGTTGGCGACCCTCGATGCCGGTCACACAGTGGAGCCTTGTGAAGCGATGACAGGTAGTCTTTACGGTGTAGGCTTGGGGCCCGGCGCGCCCGATTTGATGACCTTGCGGGCCGCACGATTGATCGAAGGCGCAAGTGTTGTTGCCTATCCGACACTTGCCGGCGCGGCCAGTTTTGCCCGCGCAATTGCGGCCGATTTGATCGCCAAGGACGCCCGCGAAATCGTTATGGATGTTCCGATGTCCGTTGAACGCGCACCCGCGCAAGCCGCCTATGACAAAGGCGCGGCCGAGATCGCCGCGGCCCTTGATGCAGGTCAGGATGTGGTCTGTCTTTGCGAAGGTGATCCCTTCTTTTACGGCTCTTTCATGTATCTGTTTGCGCGTCTTTCAGACCGTTACCATGTTGAAGTCGTCCCCGGTGTCACTTCGATCACCGCATGTGCGGCCCGTGCTGGTATGCCGCTTGCCGCCCGCAATGAACGTTTGACCGTACTGCCCGGCCCTCTGCCAGAGGCAGAACTGCGCGTCCGTATTGATGGTGCCGAAAGCGTCGTGATCATGAAAGTCGGCCGCCACATGGCCAAGATCCGCGCCGTGATCGATGACTTGGGGCTGACCGCTTCTGCTGTCTATGTCGAACGCGCGACGTTGCCGCAGGAAGTTGTTTTGCCGCTGGCTGACGCGCCTGAAAAGGCACCATATTTTTCGATGATCTTGTTGACGAAAGGGGCCGATCCTTGGCTTTGAAACCTGTAGTTCTGGCGCTGTCGCGCTCTGGTGAGGCGACCGCCCACCGTGTCGCCGCCGTTCTGGGGGCGCAAGTACATGGCCGCGAAGGTCGTGTTGCGCATGCGGATACGTTTTTTGCAAATGCGCTGGACCATGCCCGCGATCTATTTGCGGCAGGCGTACCGGTTGTCGGTGTTTGTGCGTCTGGCATCTTGATCCGCGCCGTTGCCCCTTTGCTGGCCGATAAACGGACAGAACCGCCCGTGATTTCTGTGTCGGACGATGGTGCAGTTGTGGTCCCGCTTTTGGGGGGGCATCGCGGCGCGAACAAGCTTTCTGCACAAATTGCCACCGCCTTGGATGCCGTGTCAGCCGTCACAACAGCTGGTGATGTGGCGCTGGGCGTGGCACTGGATGCGCCGCCTGCGGGCTGGCGATTGGTGAACCGCGCCGATGCCAAAGGTGCGATGGCTGCCTTGCTGTCGGGTGCCGGTGCAAATGTCGTCGGCGATGCGCCATGGCTTGCGGATTTGCCAAAAGGTGAGGGCGTCAAATTATCTGCGACGATGACGCGCCAACCCGATCTTGGTGCAGCGCATTTGCAGTTTGCCCCGCAGCGTCTGACATTGGGTGTAGGTTGCGCGCGCAACTGCGATCCAGCGGAGTTGGCTGAACTCGTCGCTGACGTTCTGGCCGAGGCGAATGTCGCGCCAGAGGCTATTCATTCGGTAAACACGATTACGCTCAAGGCGGACGAGCCCGCGATCATTCAGTTGTCGCGCGCGCTGGATGCGCCGCTATGCCTGTTCGATGCCCAGGCACTTGAGGCGCAAACGCCGCGTTTGGCCAATCCGTCTGAGGTGGTTTTTGCCGAAGTCGGCGCACATGGCGTGTCCGAGGCGGCAGCGCTGGCACAGGCAGGTGCAACAGGCGAATTCCTGGTCGCCAAACGCAAGACGGCAAATGCCACATGTGCGTTGGTTGTCGCCCCAGCGCCACTGACCGCCTACGCCGGCAGACCGCGCGGCAAGCTGAGCGTTGTTGGTATCGGTCCCGGTCAGGCCGCATGGCGCACGCCAGAAGTGTCGCGGTTGGTGGCCGAGGCAGAAGAACTGGTAGGTTATGGTCTCTACATCGATTTGTTGGGACCTTTGGCAATTGGCAAGGACCGATCCGATTTCCCGCTGGGCGGGGAAGAAGACCGCTGCCGTTATGCGCTAGAGCAAGCTGGCAAGGGCAAAAACGTCGCGCTGGTCTGTTCCGGCGATGCGGGGATCTATGCGATGGCGGCACTCGTGTTCGAATTGCTGGATCGTGGACCCGAGCAGATGGGAGTCACAGATGCGGCACGACGGGTAGAAGTCGTGTGTTCCCCTGGCGTAAGCGCGCTGCAGGGGGCCGCCGCGCGCGCGGGCGCGCCACTGGGCCATGATTTCTGTGCGATTTCATTGTCTGACCTGCTGACCCCGCGTGAAGATATTGTGAAGCGCTTGAAGGCTGCGGCGATGGGTGACTTTGTCATCGCATTCTACAATCCGGTGTCGATGCGCAGGCGCACGTTGCTGGCCGAAGCGCGGGATATCTTGCTGGAACATCGACCCGCGGATACGCCTGTAATGCTCGCGTCGTCACTTGGGCGGCCAGAGGAAAATGTGCGGTATCGGCGTCTGGATGAATTGCAGGTCGATGAGGTGGATATGTTGACAGTTGTCCTGATCGGGTCGTCGCATTCGAAGCTCGCCCATTTGGGTGAAGGGCCGCGGATGTATACGCCACGCGGTTATGCGCGCAAGATTGACGGGGATTTGGCGGGATGACGCTGTTTCGCTGGTGCGAAATGCGCCCCACCCGCCAGTCCCGATGCCTCCGGCGGAAGTTTTTTGGGAAAAAGAAGAGCGAAGGTGCGCTATGACTGTTTACTTTATCGGTGCCGGTCCTGGTGATCCGGAGTTGCTGACCATCAAGGCCGCGCGGATCATCGCAGAATGCCCAGTATGTCTTTATGCCGGATCGTTGGTCCCCGCCGAAGTTGTTGCCTGTGCACCAGATGGTGCTTTGGTGATGGATACGGCACCCATGACGCTGGACGACACACATGGTGCAATTTTGGCGGCACATGCGAAAGGTCAAAACGTTGCCCGCGTCCATTCCGGTGATCCGTCACTTTATGGGGCCATTGCGGAACAAATCCGCCGGTTGAAGGCGGATGGTATCGATTACCAGATCATTCCCGGTGTGCCTGCTTATGCGGCGGCGGCTGCGGCTTTGGGTACGGAATTGACCGTGCCAGAGGTCGCCCAATCCATCATCCTGACCCGTATGTCGATGAAATCAACCGGTATGCCAGCAGGTGAAACGCTCGAGAATTTTGCCCGCACCGGTGCAACCCTTGCGATTCATCTGGGTATCCGTGCCCTGCGCGAGATCGAGCGGCAGTTAGCCCCGTTCTATGGAGAGGATTGCCCGGTTGCAGTGATCTACCGTGTCGGCTGGCCGGATCAGTTGATTATTCGCGGGACCCTGATGGATGTCCGCGAAAAGGTCCGCGAGGCCAAGATTACCCGTACGGCACTGATCCTTGTTGGCCCCGCCCTATCTGATTCGCACGGTTTTCCTGACTCTGCGCTTTATGATGCGGCCAAACCGCATGTGTTGCGCCCACGCGTTAAGGCATAAGAATAAGGCGATGCCGCGCTGCGGCGGATTTTGTCATTTAATATTTACCTTTTCCATCGCATCTTTGGTGCGAGTGGGAAGGGTACTGTTATGTATACGTTTATGTCTGACGCCGTGCGTCAGGGTCTCGAAGAGGCACGAAAAGCCGATTTGAAACGCAAGGATCGTCTTTCGGTCCATGATGGTGACCGGACTTACCGCATTCGCAGGTTTTGGGATGGTGGTTTTGCGCTTGATCTGGCGGGATCAGAACGGTTGCGCGGACGTGTTGATATCTATGACGGCCCCAAGCATTTGTACCAATGCCTTGTGATGTCGTCGGTTGCCGATAACCATGAACGGGTCTTTGAATTCAAGTGGCTTACCCCTGTTGCAACGGCGCCCGCTGCGGACTTTGCGCTGCCGGATTTTGTTCCTGCAGGTTTGATCGCACGTTAAGCCCGCCCGGTTATTGTAAGTCGGCGAAGGCGCTTTGCATGCGTTTCACAGCGTCTTCGACGATTGCGCGCTGTGTCGCAAGATTGAAGCGCATGAATGTTTCGCCACCAGCCCCGAAAGTCGGCCCGTGAGAAACGGCAATTTTTGCTATGTCGCGGATGCGCGTCGCGACTTCCTCATGGGTCATGCCGGTGTCCGCAAAATCGACCCATGCCAGATAGGTTGACTGCAGAGGCATTGATTTGACCCCCGGGATTGCATTGATGCCAGCATCAAAAATCTCGCGGTTGGTTTGCAGATGCGCAACCTGCTGGTCGACCCAAGCGGCACCTTCCGGCGAGTAGGCGGCTGTGATCATTGCAACGCCGAGCCCGGACGGCGCATAGTCCAGCGACCTAAGTCGCATCCGCATTTCACCCCGCAGCGTTTCGTTGGCGATGATCATGTTGCCTGTTCGTTGACCTGCAATATTGAAAGTTTTCGAGGCCGCAGTCAGGTAAATCGTGTTGTCGTTGTCGTCGGGTGCGGCCACAGCTGTGGGGATAAACGTGTGCCCCGCATAGACCAGATCATGATGGATTTCATCGCTGACCAGAAGCATCCCGTTTTTGCGCGCAAACGCTGATACTGCACGCAGTTCATCCGCCGACCAGACCCGACCGGACGGATTATGCGGCGAACACCAGACCAACATCTTCTCTTTTCCGG
This sequence comes from uncultured Yoonia sp., assembly GCA_965364495.1. Taxonomy (GTDB): domain Bacteria; phylum Pseudomonadota; class Alphaproteobacteria; order Rhodobacterales; family Rhodobacteraceae; genus Yoonia. The sequence goes on from CBDTYC010000005.1 coordinate 15,419, forward strand.
TCAGCCGTTTTTGCGCATCTTCCAGATCAAGGCCATAGGTGTCACCCTCGCGGGCCAAAGGACATTCGGTAACAACGCGCCCCGCTTTGCCAATTTTCAGAGCGAACTCATGATAGACCGGCGAAAAAATGGCGACGGCATCATCAGGTGCGGTCCAGACGTCAATGCAGAGCGCAATCGCGTTGCCCAGACCTTGTGTTGTCAGAATCCAGTCTGGTTCAATGTCCCAGTTGTGGCGCGTTTTCATCCACCACGTGATCGCGTTCAAGTAGTCATCATGTGCGTACTGGTAGCCGAAAACGCCAAAATTTGCCGCTTCTTGCAGCGCCGCGATCACGCAAGGTGCAGTTGCGTAGTCAGAGTCTGCCGTCCACATCGCGAGCCCGTCCTGGGGCGACACGCCATAGAATTTTTCCATCAAATCCCACTTGGTGGAATGCGTGTTGCGTCTGTCGATTGGGGTGTTGAATGACATGAATGCTCTCCTGCGGATGTCGCGCCAAATTGCGGGGATGCTGGCTTGGGTGCAAGTCGATTTTCACCGCCTGCTTGCGATGTGCGCGTGGACCTACTAAATCACCTGAATGGCACTTAGAAATATCCTTATCCACCCCGACCCGCGCTTGAAAAAAGCGGCCGCACCCGTCGCATCCGTAACGGATGAGTTGCGCCGTCTGGCCGATGATATGCTTGAAACGATGTATGATGCGCCCGGGATTGGCCTTGCGGCACCGCAGGTCGCTGTGATGAACCGTTTGATCGTTATGGATTGTGCCAAAGACGACGATGCCACGCCCGAGCCGATGGTTCTAATCAATCCAGAGGTCGTTTGGACCTCGGACGAACGGTCGGTCTATGACGAGGGGTGTCTGTCGATTCCGGAACAATACGCAGAGGTGGAGCGTCCGGCAGAGGTTGAAGTGTCGTGGATGAACCTTGATGGCAAAATCCAGCGCGAGCATTTTGACGGGCTGTGGGCGACTTGTGTCCAGCACGAGATTGATCACCTGGATGGCAAGCTGTTCATTGATTACCTTCGTCCGCTCAAACGCCAGATGATCACACGCAAGATGCAAAAGCTGAAACGCGAAATGGCGCGGGGCTAGGGCCTTGGCATTGCGCGATATCAGTCTTGAGGGCGCGCCTGTCTTGTTAGAGACCGCAGCCAGCGTGACAGAGTTCGGTGTCACACTTGGCAATCTGGTTCGCGACATGTTCGAGACGATGTATGCCGCCTCGGGCCGAGGTTTGGCTGCTCCGCAAGTGGCTGTGAGCTTGCGTGTTTTTGTCGTCGACACCGCGTGGAAAGACGCTGATCCCGAACCGATGCTGTTTGTTAATCCGCAGATTACCGCGCAGTCCGGAACGCAGACGGACGGAGAAGAGGCCTGCTTGTCGATCCCCGGAAAGCGTTTTCGCGTAAGCCGCCCCGATTGGGTGGAATTGGCGTGGCAGGATCTGGATGGCGCGCCGCAGTCGGGTCGCTTTGAAGGGATGCAAGCCGTCTGTATTTGTCACGAGTTTGATCACCTGAATGGTGTCTTGATCACCCAAAGTGGAACGCAATTATGACCCACCGACCATTTGTTATGTGGCCGCATCCGGCATTGCGGACAAAAGCCGCCCCCGTCGAGGAAATCACTGACGAGATTCGCGCAATCTGGGACGAGATGATTGTAGCGATGGACAAAATGCCGGGTGTTGGTTTGGCGGCGCCGCAGCTTGGGATTGATATGGCTTTGGCGGTTGTTGATGCCTCGCCCGAGCGCGGCAAGGCCATCCGTATGGCCAACCCCGAGATACTGCATAGCAGCATCGAACCGCGCGACCATGAAGAAGGATCGCCCAATTTGCCGGGGGTATGGGCAAAGATATCGCGCCCTCGTGCCGTGACAGTCCGGTTCCTGAATGCCCAAAGTCAATGGGACCGCCATGATTTTGTGGGCCTTTGGGCGACCTCGGTGCAGCATCAGATTGATCACCTTCAGGGCAAAATGTTCTTTGATCGTCTGACCCGGATGAAGCGGGATATGGTGATCAAAAAGGCGCGCAAATTGCAGCGTGGCTGAGGGCTGGATGCCTCCGGCGGAAGTTTATCAAGGAATAAGAAAGTGTCGGGAATGCGTGTGATTTTCATGGGGACGCCGGATTTCTCGGTGCCGGTTTTGCAGGCACTTGTGGATGCGGGGCATGATGTAGCTGCCGTTTATTGCCAGCCGCCGCGGCCTGCAGGTCGTGGTAAGAAGGACCGCCCGTCGCCGGTGCAACTACGTGCCGAGGCGCTTGGCCTGGAAGTGCGTTATCCCGTATCGCTCAGGTCTTCCGAGGCGCAGGCAGAGTTCGCTGGCTTTGATGCGGATATCGCCGTTGTGGTTGCTTATGGTTTGATTTTGCCGCAGCCGATCCTGGATGCGCCGCGGCATGGCTGTTTGAATATTCACGCGTCGCTTTTGCCGCGTTGGCGCGGGGCGGCCCCGATCCATCGCGCGATCATGGCGGGCGATGCGCAAACCGGCGTTTGCATCATGCAGATGGAAGCCGGTCTTGACACAGGGCCGGTTCTGTTGCGCGCGGTGACCGATATCGCCCCAGAAGAAACTACCGGGGCATTGCACGACCGGTTGTCGGTGATGGGTGCGGAACTTGTTGTGCAGGCTTTGGCGCGGCTCCCTGAGTTGACGGCGCAGGTCCAACCGGGCGAAGGCGTTACCTATGCAGCCAAAATCGACAAAGCCGAGGCACGCGTTGATTGGACCCGAAGTGCGGTGGTTGTCGACCGGCTGATCCGTGGATTGTCGCCGTTTCCGGGCGCATGGTGCATCGTGGCGGGTGAACGGCTAAAGCTTTTGGGATCACGTGTTGTTGCCGGAAACGGGCAGCCGGGACAGGTTTTGGGCGGCTTTGTGATTGCCTGTGGTGACGGCGCCGTTGAAGTCACCCACGCACAGCGTTCCGGCAAAAAGGCAATGCCTGCAGGGGAAGTTTTGAAAGGTCTGGTGCTGGGTGCCCGAATTGATTGACCTTCTTTGCGGTGCAGTCTTTCTATTTGCCCGTACTTAGGTAACAATTCTGCCGAATTGGTAGCGCCAATCCTGCAGATTTGAAAAAGTCGGCAGTGATGCCTACGTCATACATACACCAACGCGAAGGGCCCAAAGATGGCGAATTTTGAAACCCAGATCAAACAGTCGCAGGCACAGGTTGCCGAAGCCCAAGGCAAAATATCAGAGCTGACAAGCCGCATTGAAATCGCACGTACCAAAATGGCCGAAGGCACTGACATTGCTGTCGACATCGAGAATGCGAGCCTTGAGGACGTCCATGCCCATACCGAGTTGATGAACGCCAATATTGCCGAACTGATTATGGGTCTGGACGATGTCACGACCGCGTTTTCCAAAGACTTTGACGAGATGCGATCAAAAACCGGCATGGAAAGTCTGGTCGGTTTCTTTAGCAAGGCCAAGTCCGACAGCATGCGCCAAGAAAGGATGCGGACGGCGTCCGTAGACGACAAATTGCAGGACCTGATCAGTAAATCCGATGTGATTATGAAGCTGCTTGAAGGTCAGTTGGGCGTCTTGAACGCGCAAAAAACAAGCGTCGAGACGAACCTGTCAGGCACTTTGGAAGACCGCGAAGCGACTGTGAGTACCCTTGAGGCGATCCGTGCGGAGATCCTTGCGATGGATCCGAAAATTATCACGCTCGAGAACAAGATTTCAGTCGAACAAGATGCCGCCGCCCGAACGAAACTTGAGACCGAGCTAGCGGCCTTGAACGGCCAGTACAACGAAATGGTCCAGAACGAGCAAGTTCAATTGGCCAAATCGCAGACGCTGGAACGGTATATCGAGAAGGGCAAAACCTGGATTGATAGCCTGCAAAATCAGGCCGCGACCCAGATGGTGCTGATCAACAAGCTGCAGACAGATACCAAGCAGCGTGTTGTTCTGTATGACGCCCTTTCCAAGTCACTGAAGACTGCGCAGCAGCAGGATGTGGCGCATAAGATCAACGAAATCGGTGTGAAAACCGATCAAGAGGCACAGACGGCGATGGCTGCGATCGGCGCTGCCACCAATGCGCGGATGGCGGATATGCTGGAAGCACACGAGGATCATATGGTTTTTGCCCGTGAAATTCTGGAGCAAAAGGCGAAAGCGGATGAACGCTTTGTCCGACGGTTCCAGAAGATTGTCGAAAAGCATGACAGCAATCAATACGGGGATCAGAGCTAGGGCGGGGCCATTGTACTGCCGCGCTTTTGAGGGCGAATGAATGACGGGTCCTGACCTGCAAGCCGATCACATGAAGCTGGAAGATACCCGCGTCACGCGCCGGTATTTTGATAAATTCGCGAAGATCACAAGCTATCTGACCAAGGTTGCGGCCACCATGGAGGTCGAAGGGCGCTTTGATCGTCAGGATGTCGCCGTTATGGCGCGCTATCTTGTTGCGTTGAATTGGACGTTCACCGCGCTGGCCCATAAGTATCATTTTGCAGGACGGTTCGAGCACGCAGGGCATCTGATCTTTGATCGCAGCGAAAGTGGCTTTCCGATTTACCAAGAGATTTTGGAAATGGCCAATGATGCGCTGCAGGCCAAGCGGCATCTGGCATCGCAGCCTTCTGTCGATGCGTTGAAGGATCAAATGCTACAGGTTATTTTGCGAGAGCAAGAGATCCCTTCGAAGCTGCAATTCGCACTGTCCCAGCGGCTGTATTACGAGGAATTGTCACGCGGAGATCAGTTTTGGGCGCGCAATGATCCACAGACCGTCTGGCTGGGCAACGACGGCGACCGCAAGCATTTTTTGGTTCATTGGGCGGTCTATGACAGTCAGGTCAATCTGCCGACGATTTATTTGATGAACGTAGAAGACACAGGCCGCATCGGTTTGCCAAAAGACGAACAACGCTGGCCCGAAGCACAAGCCCATCTGATGGCGCAGTCTTTGGCGCATCTGAAATTACTGACCATCGCCAAGGGATTTGATGAGGATTTTGACGATCTGCATCCGACCCGGCTGCGCCGTTTTCATATCGGGCCAATGTATAGCAATGCGTTCACCCGCCAGACCGGACCGCTGCGCGAGGTGCTCAAGGAAGCGAATGCGCCGGTAGGCGAAGACTGGGCTTTGGTCTGGACCGAGGAAGAACTGGTATCCGAACGTGTCGAGAACGTAAAATCGGGTTGGTTCGGGTCGGTAGAGCGTCAGATTTTTGCGCTTGATCCGTTTGAAGGCGGCGGTGCTGAAATGGGTGCAAGCCGGATGCAGCGGTCTCTGATTATGCCGCAGCGTCCCTATCAGGCCTTGGCAGAGCGGAACCCGGCAGGCTTTCGCGATGTACGCAAGTTTGTTGTCAGCGAGGCTGGCCGCGTGCTGAGTTATCGCTAGGGCAGGGGTGAGATGATGAGGATGACACGATGAGCCAGTCGAGCGACCAAATGGAATTGCGCGAAGACGATATTCGCAGCCACTACGTTTCAGCAACAGAAATGCTGATGCATCTGGATCATAGCCCGCGCTTGGCAAAGGCGCGATTGTCGTTGCCGACCGCAGAGAAATCCCCTGATGTCGCAGCCACGCGCAGGCGGTTTCGGTCAACAACGCCGGGAATGTTGTCGCGCACGACCGCCCCAGCGGGTGGTGTGCGGTTGTTAGACCGGATAGCCGAAACCGACGACGATGATCCGCTCACGTCGCCCGCGCAGGCGGCCACTGCGCATGCGTTGCGTCGTGCGTTGGCCATTGCTTTTACGGTAGCTGACGCGTTTTCCGACCAGACGACATTGACAGAGTTAAAGCGCATGAACCTCGAAGGCCGGTTGCCGCAGGACCGATCCGTCGAATTCACGGAATATCTGGCCGCCGAAGCACTGGTCGCGATTTATACGTTTGCCAATGCCGCGACTTTTCTGCTGGCATCCCAAGCGGGTGAACAGACCGTGGACGTTGGCAGTGTCGACGAGGTTCTGACCGACAATGCGCCGCTCGCCCTACACGGAGTGATCTGGGAGTTGGACCAGAAGCTGGGCCAGTTTGCCGCCGATGAAGGCACTCTGATCGCGACGCTGTTGGGCTATTGTGAGCAGTTGATGGACAAAGTCGCGCTGCGGGCCACAACAGCAGGCCGGCTTGCACCCTTTCACGCCGCATCATGGCGTGTCGAGGCGGATGACTTTACAGTTCAGGGTTTCACGCCGGCGCGTAAGGCGAAAAGCACGACGCTGACTATGACCTTTAAGAAACCTAACGAGGTTGTCGGCAATCACATTGCAAAATATCAGGCCATGAAGTTGTCCAAGATGCTGATGGCCTATGATTTTGAACGCAAGCTGAACCCGTTTGCCGAACTGGGCGGGTTTATCTTTACCTTCATGGGGGACGGCAAGCCCGGCACCGGAAAGACGACGCTGATACAGATGATGGCGGGTCTGGTCAGTGAATACTGCCAAAACGCTGGGTATCCGTTTCGGTATCAGAACCTGTCGACAGACAATATCGACAGCTATCAGGGCAAGTCGTGGCAGAACGCGAAGGCGTTTATCAACAATATCATCGATCCTTCTGTGATCGGGTTTGGGACGATTGACGATATAGACC
>CBDTYC010000006.1:0-21013 GCA_965364495.1 uncultured Yoonia sp.
TCAATCAGCGGTGATGACCGGATCAGTTTCTTGCAGGGATTGGTGACCAACGATGTCAAAAAGGCAAGCGGGGGCATCATCTACACGGCTCTGCTGACGCCGCAGGGAAAATTCATTGCCGATTTCTTTGTGGTTGGCGAAGCAGACCGCCTGCTGATCGACGTGGCCGCGTCGCACGCACAAATGCTGGGACAGCGCTTGATGATGTACCGCCTGCGGGCCAAGGTCGAGATTGCGCAAACCGATTTGATCGTCTCGCGCGGGACCGGGCCAATGCCTGCGGGGGCTTTGGCCGATCCGCGTCATGCAGCATTGGGCTGGCGGGCCTACGCAGATGTGGACTTGAGCGACGATACCGACTGGAACGCGATACATGTGGCCCATCAAATACCCACAACCGGAGTCGAATTGACCGAAGACACCTATGTCCTCGAAGCTGGTTTCGAGGCGCTCAACGGCGTTGATTTCAAGAAGGGTTGCTTTGTGGGACAAGAAATCGTCGCGCGGATGAAACACAAGACGGTTCTGAAAAAGGGATTAGCGCGTGTACAGATCAGCGGCACGGCCCAGACTGGCGACACCATCACTGCGGATGGCAAAGCAATCGGGACTTTGCACTCTATTTCAGGGGATCAAGGTTTGGCATTTCTGCGCTTTGATCGCGCAGATGGTGTCATGCAGGCGGGGAACGCAACGCTCACCCGCCTGACATGAATTAGGCGCGTTCTTGGTATTCGAAGGTCTCTGTGTTGACGACAATGTCTTCGTCCTGCCCGACGAAAGGGGGGATCATCACACGGACGCCGTTGTCCAGAATCGCTGGCTTAAAGCTGTTGGCAGCGGTCTGGCCTTTGACGACAGGCTCTGTCTCGGCAACTTTGCAGACGACTTTCTGCGGCAAGCTGACACTCAGGGCTTCTTCACCGTAGTATTCGATCTTTACGGTCATGCCGTCCTGCAGGAACGGACGACGATCACCCAATAGATCCGCTGGAAGTTCGATCTGCTCATAGGTTTCGCTATCCATGAATGTCAGCATTTCGCTGTCGCCATACAGGAATTGCTGGTCCTTTTGATCCAGCCGCACGCGCTCTACCTTATCGGCAGAACGAAAACGTTCGTTGAGTTTGCGACCGTCGCGCAGGTTTTTCAGTTCCACCTGTGCAAAAGCACCACCCTTACCGGGTTTCACATGGTCGACCTTTACCGCACCCCAAAGGGCGCCTTCGTGTTCCAGGATATTCCCGGGGCGAATTTCGTTACCGTTGATTTTGGGCATGGGTTACTTCGTCTCGAATAAGGGGGGTTACGCTTGAATGAATGTCTGGTCAGCCTATATCTGGGGGATGCGAGCCTGACAAGATCATCAAAATGCCGACAGGGACCCTTGTCAGCTATGCGTTTTTTGCATGGCTGCCATTCCAAAAGAGGGTCCCCGAATCGGTTCAGAACATGCATAAAGGCCCGCACGCACGAAGTACAAGAACAAAAAAAGGATACATGATGCGAGATTTCGTCGACGGTACAGCCTTCAACAACGAACAAGGCAACCGCGCCCGTAAGCTCTTTGCAGCAGTTGTCCTGGCGGCTTTGGATGATGCGATCGCTGATGACAAGAAATACGGCAACGGACCAGAGCAGATCGCGCGTTGGGCGCGCTCGCGTGATGGACGTGAAGTATTGTCATGCGCTGGTATTGACCCGAACGAACGTGTGGTCAGCGGCCTGATGGATTTTGTTGGCAAAGGTGTCCGCACGTCCGTCGCTCTGTCACGTGAAGAAAGTGAACGCCGGAATGCAGCCGAGCAGGAAGCCCGCGCCGCATAATCAACACTGTAAAGAACAGATCAAAAACGCGGTCCTTCTGGGGCCGCGTTTTGCGTTCAGGGCCCTGCGAACATGAATGCGAAGATCACAAAGGGCACGAACTCGACGAGGCCCAGCAAGACGATCAATGCGCGCATCCAAAGCCCGTTAAACCGCACCCACAAGATACCGCAACACAGCAGGGACAGCACCACCTCGATCGCACCCGCGATGTTGCCGTAGTGGTCTGGGTCCCAATAGCTGACAGGGCTTTGGAAAACCCAATTGCTAAGCGGCCAGAAATGCGCCCGTCCGTCGTCGTTGTGCAGCAGGAAATCAAACCCCAGATGCAGCAAGGCCGCACCACATAGGGCAACCAGAATCGGTGCACGCACCATCGCACTGAGCGCGAATAAAATGCCCCAAAGGATGAAAGAGTTGTCGATCCGAAATATGCTCTGCCAGCCATCGGAAAAGTAAAGTTGCCCGAATACAATCTGAGGCGACGTACCTAAAACCTGCAAATGCCACCCCACAAGCAGGTACAAAGACAGGTCCGGCAGCATCGCCCCTACGAACGCCGCCGCTGTCACGGCAGGCCGCCCCACTTTGCCAAATGCAGTCAGTCCAAAAATCAAATGCGCTGGCGTGTTCATGGACTTTCCCCGCGCACCGTGCGCACGTATGAAGTTAGCCGAAGGGGAAGACGATGACCAAGGCAATCATGATCCAGGGGGCGGGTTCGAACGTCGGAAAATCAATGCTGGTCGCAGGCATTGCGCGTGCTTGCATACGGCGCGGCATGTCAGTCGCGCCCTTCAAACCACAGAACATGTCAAACAACGCGGCCGTCACAGCGGACGGTGGTGAAATCGGGCGCGCCCAAGCGCTTCAGGCGCTAGCCTGTGGCTTGGAACCGCTGGTCGATATGAACCCCGTCCTGCTGAAACCTGAAACAGACATAGGCGCGCAGGTCATTGTCCAAGGCAAACGATTTGCCACCATGAAAGCCCGCGACTATGGCACGCAGAAATCACAACTGCTGCCGCCCGTGCTGGAAAGCTTTGGGCGTATTGGAAACGATCGCGACCTCGTTATCGTCGAAGGCGCAGGCAGCCCCGCAGAGGTGAACCTACGCGCCGGTGACATCGCCAATATGGGATTTGCCGCCGCCGCCAACGTCCCGGTCGTGTTGATCGGCGATATCGACCGCGGCGGCGTCATCGCACAACTGGTCGGAACCCACGCGGTTTTGTCGCCCGAAGACGAAGCTCTGATCAAAGGATTTGCGATCAACAAATTTCGCGGTGATACAAGCCTGTTCCATGATGGCATGGATATCATCGCCGCGCGGACAAGATGGGCGCCTTTGGGTATCATCCCGTGGTTCGCCGATGCCTGGAAACTGCCCGCCGAAGACGTCATGGACATTGCCAGTAAGACGGGTGGAAAAATCAAGATTGCCGTACCGCGCCTGAACCGAATTGCCAATTTTGACGATCTTGATCCGCTCTCAGCCACGCCCGGTGTAAGCGTCGCGATCATCGAAGCGGGCCACCCCCTGCCCGCCGATGCCGATCTGGTCATCATACCGGGGTCAAAGTCCACTATCGCCGACCTTGCGCATTTCCGTGCGCAGGGCTGGGATATTGACCTTTACAGCCATGTTCGTCGCGGTGGTCACGTATTGGGCATATGCGGTGGCTATCAGATGCTGGGAAAAGAGATTATCGATGCGGATGGTGTCGAAGGTCCGCCATCAACTGTCGCGGGATTGGGCCTGTTAGACATCACGACGGTCATGGCCCCACAAAAGCGGCTGGCCTTGTCGCAAGCAACTTATCTGCCAACGGGCGATCAACTGGCGGGCTACGAAATCCATATCGGCGTGACCGAAGGCCCCGATTGCGCGCATGCCTGGCTGTCGTTGGACGGACGTGGTGAAGGGGCTGCATCTGCGAACGGACGCATCATGGGGTGTTACTTGCACGGACTTTTCGCCGCTGATGCATTTCGCAGTGCGTTCTTTGCACAAATCGGTAAACCGATTGTAGCACACAACTATAACGCAAGCGTACAGGAAACGCTCGACAGTCTTGCCGACCATCTAGAGATGCATATGGATATTGATCAACTGTTGGCGCTTGCAGGCGAAGTCTAGTATTTAGTCGGTGCCAATATCGTAATTTGCCAAGACGCGGTTGATTTCGCGACGGACGAGTTTGCGGACATTCTGGGTGATGCGTTCACCCAGCTCTCCGCCCAACTCTTCATAAACCGTCGCGATCACCAACGCACGGAGGGCGTCTGTATCAAGACCGGCTGTCACATTTGCCATAACTGTGGCTTCTAACTCATCTGCCATACTTGCATCTTTCGCTTGCCCAACCGGTTCTTGCGTCGCTGCGGGTATGTTATTGTTAGACTGCGCCGCTGCTTCGCCGGACTTGGCCTTGGGTGCGTCAAAAGCGCTTGCCGCCCAAGCTGCTTCAACGAACTCCTCGCCGTCATCAGCTTCCCAGTCGCCAGACTGCGCCGTCACTGCGGCTTCTAGCTCTGCGATTGTGGCTTCCAGCCCTTCACGACCGTTGGCATGTTCAGTTTCGAGCAGCAAAACATTGTTGGTTTCAGCTACGGCGTGCGTATCGCCGTCAGCCCGCGTATCTTGGGCATCATCCTCTAGGTCATCGCTAACGCGTTGATCCGGTTGTAGAACGAGCCGCTCTGCCGCTTTTGTTTTTTGTTGTTCTTTTTGCGAAATCAGACTCCGTACCGAAGTCAGAAATTCGTCGATGTCATCCGTTCGTGCCGTATTCGACATTATATCTTATCCCGATTATGCACCCTGTTTCATAAGCGTAGCGGAAAAAACCAAAGCAAACAACAATCGGTTACTCTTTCCCGATCGACTGCAAGACCCGGTCCAGTGCCTCGCCCTGCGATGAACGTCTGGTCGGCGCATCTTTCACAAGATTGTAGTACTCTGACGGGTCATATTGCTGGACCGCCAAGCCCAGATGATCGACCGTCAAAAGCCCCATGGCCGCAAGCACAGAGTAGGACGCAACAACTTCGTCCGATTGCGCGGCGATGCGGTTGGCACGCGCATCCAGCAATTCTTGCTCGGCGTTCAGAACGTCCAAAGTTGTCCGCGAACCTAGCGTTGCCTCTTCGCGCACGCCTTGGAATGCGACAGTGGCAGCACTGATCTGCTGCTCCGATGCTTGACGGGTCGCGCGGGCCACCTGCAATTGCGCAAATGCACTTGCAACCTGTTGTTCAATCCCGATGCGGCTCAGATGCAGGCCAGAGCGGGCAGCGTCACGGTTCGCGCTTGATTGGCGTACCTGACTGGAAATTGAACCGCCGCGGTAAATTGGCCCTGCGACGGTTATTCCGGTCTGGAAACTTCCGTCATCATCAAGGTCACGCGAAATGGAACTATCCAGCGTCACGGTCGGATTAACGGCCGCTTGCGCGCGCTTGATGTTCAATTCTGCCGCCGCAACATTGTGCTGGGCTTCCAGAATGCTGGGGTGATTGCGCACAGCGAACTCTTTCGCTTCGTCAAGATTGCGCGACACAGGTGCGGCACCGACAGCACTTGGGTTTGTCGGGGCGCGACCAACAGCTGCTCGGAATTCCTCGGCGGATACGGCCAGATCGCCCTGCGAAGCGGCAAGCAAACTGCGCGCTGCGGCAAGCCGTGCCTCGGCAAGTGCCACATCTGTGCGGGTCACTTCGCCAACCTCAAAACGGTCTTGGGCAGCGCGGAATTCCTGAGTAATCAAACGCACATTGTTTTCACGCAACTGGACAAATTCACGGGCGCTGATCAAGTTCATATACGACCGCACAGCACGCAACAGGACTTCCTGTTCAACGTTGCGCAGAGCTTGACGAGTGCCTAGGACGATCTCTTTTTGCGCGTCAATGGCAAGCTGGCTTGCGCCGAAATCATAGAGCGTGAGACCTGCGGTTATGCGCGCCACCACTGAACTATCAGAAATAGACGTACCGGATACCGTTGAACGTGTCCGGCTGCCCGTCAAAGACCAGTTAATCACCGGCAAAACCGCAGCGATGGATTGTGCCACGTTTTCGTCCGCTGCCCGCAAAAGGGCGCGATTTTGATCCAACAAGCCCGAGGTGTTGTAAGCCGAAGCCAAGGCGTCAGACAAGGTTTCCGCCTTTGCCGCAGGTGCTGCCATCAGGGCCATCACAGCCGCCACCACAACCAATCCCTTACGTTTCATCTGCAATCACCTTTACCTAATTTCTTTGGTACGCAAATCCGAAGTCTTACAATCAATCAAAACGCAAATTCGGCGCGCTTTTCAAACCCTTTGAGGACGGGCGCGCTGGCGTTAAATGCAAACCGCCAGTTTACTGCACCGTCGATCTTGTGACCTACACGGACAACCCCCAAGTTACCTTCCAGGAAAATACACGCGATCCGCCCACCTTCGCGCAACTGGTCTGTCAATGCATCAGGCACTTGCTCGACGCCACCCTGTAAAATGATCACGTCATAAGGGCCCGATTTCGCGGCCCCTTCTGCCAAATCGCACATCATAACAGCAGCATTATCAATCCCGTTTTGTGACAGGATGCTCTGCGCTTCGGCTGCGCGGGCTTCGTCGTCTTCTACTGCAACGACGAATTCGCACAGTCTGGAAAGAATCGCAGTCGAATAACCCAAACCACACCCCACATCGAGCGCAACATGCGAGGGCTGGACATCAAGCACCTCAAGCATCTTCGCAAGCGTGCGTGGCTCTAGCAAAACACGCCCATCATCAAGGGCCAGGTTTTCACCGATATACGCCGCCTCGCGCTTGTTATCAGGCACATAGGCCTCGCGCGGAATAGCAAGCATCGCATCGATGATCGGGAATTTTGTTACATCAGACGGGCGCACCTGCGTGTCGACCATCATTGTGCGGCGGGACTTATAGTCTGTCACAATCTAAACTCTTTCGTTCAGTGGTTTCAAACTACATGCCATAGTTGGCGTAAGGCGGCAACATTGAACGTACGAGGATGCAAACTCTATCCCAGTAAACTAACGCGAGGGCCGTGCAGGAGCTAAGCGCAATTGGCTAGGAAACGCGCAGGCGAAACCCGTCATCTTACTGTGCTTTCAAAGTCGCAATCCTGTGCAAAAAATAGTCACATTCGTGCAAACTTAAGAAACATTTAACTCCTGGAAATGGGGCACTTTATACGGCTGATTCAGATCGAATGATTCGATCATGTTCCGGAACTTTCTCCGGCTCTTCTCGAGGTTTGTTGTGCGTGTTCTTAGGCTTTTCGTCGGCTTGGCCGTCGTTGTGTTTGCTGTGTGGGTTATTGTTGGGGAACAGATTACCGGTGTGAGTTCGGACGCGGTTGTCAACGCGCGCCTGACAACAGTCCGTGCGCCAATTGCGGGCACGCTGGATATGCCGCGGCGGTCGTTCGGGGAAATCGTCGACGAGAACGAAATCATCGCAAGGGTGACCGACCTACGTGTTGACGAAATCCGTCTTCATGACCTGCAAATGGAAAAAATGTTCCTTGATGCGCATATCTTGGCGCAGACGATGGCAATCACCGCGACTGATGCCGAGATTGCCGCCTTGGAAGAACGGGCAAGCACTTATCAGGATGCTCGCAACCAAGAAATTGATGTCCGGATCAAACGGGCAGAAGAGCGCGTCGCACTTTTGGGACTGCAATCCGTCTCGGCAGTGGCCTTGACCGAAGCTAACAGCATCGCTGCCTCTGAAGCGCTTGAAGAGCTTGAGACGCTGACGATCTCGCGCACCACGATTGCGCAGAACGTCTTTTTGGGCGACAGCTATAATGACACGCCCGTGTCGGGTCAGCGCTTGTTTGACCGCAAAGCCTACCGAACGTCGCTTGATGCGGCCCTCATCGAATTGCAGACCAAAGCCGCAGCGATTGACCAGCGCATCGCCCAAGAGGCCGTGCGCGTTGCGTTGCTTGCATCTGCCGACCTCGTTGCACCTAGTGAAGGTGTCGTGTGGGAAGTGCTTGCCGATAACGGCGAAACTGTTCAACGCGGGCAGGACGTCTTGCGTTTGATGAAGTGCGATTCGTCACTGGTGACACTGTCGGTGCCGGACAATATCTACAACTCTCTGCGCGTTGGCCAAGAAGCGACATTCCGACTTGATGGTGCAACCGACCTGTACAACGGTGTCATTACACGGATCGCCGGTTCCGGCGCAGAGACTATCTACCGCAACCTTGCCGTGGCACCGTCAATCAAACACCTAGAGCGTTTCGACGTTGCGCTGCGCGTGCCTGCACTACGGGACGAAAGCAAAGTAGGATGCACCGTCGGCCAGACTGGGCGCGTGTTCTTTGACACACGCCCGCTTGACCGTCTCCGCAGTTTCTTCAACTAGAATGCCCGATTTCTTATTTTTGGGTGACATTGAAAGCAGCCTCGTGCGCGTGCTGCTTGTCATCGGCGTGGCAATCATGTTGCCCGCTGTCTTTAACAAGGAAAATACATGGCACCGTACCGCCGTATTTGGCATCGCGGGCCTACTTGCCGCACGCTACCTTTGGTGGCGTGCGACAGAAACCATTGCGCCGATGGGGTTGACTGCTGACTGTCTGGCCAGTTGGTCCCTGCTTGCGCTTGAAACGCTTTCTATCATCAGCTCGCTAAGTTCGTTTGCAATCCTGTCCCGCGTCAGACAGCGCAGCGCAGACGCCACCGCGCAAACCGACTGGTGGAAACCTGCCGCCACGCCACGTGTCGCAGTGATGATCGCGACTTACAATGAAGAGCTGGAAATACTCGAGCGGACAATCATTGGTGCAAAGGCGCTGAACCATCCGAACAAAGAAATCATTGTCCTTGATGACGGGAGGCGGGACTGGCTGCGCGCGTATTGCGCGACCCAATCCGTCCGGTATCTGACCCGTGACAACAATCGGGGCGCGAAAGCGGGCAACATGAATGATGCGATTGCCGTGCTTGCACGCGATGCTGTTCAACCTGATTTTGTGGCCGTCCTTGACGCGGACTTTGTGCCGCACCGTGGGTTCCTGAGTCGGACGCTCGCGATCCTGAAAAATCCGGCCATCGGATTGGTCCAGACACCCCAACACTTTTTCAACGCTGACCCTATCCAGCATAACCTTGGCGTCAGCCGGTCCTATCCAGACGAACAGCGGTTCTTCTTTGATCACCTGCAACCGTCACGGGATGCCTGGGGCATCGCGTTTTGTTGCGGCACCTCGTCGGTCATCCGCTGGGACGCAATCCAGGACGTCGGCGGCTTTCCTACCGAAAGCATTACCGAAGACTTTATGATGACGCTGGTGCTGCGCGACGCGGGCTGGGAAACTGCCTATCTGAACGAAGCACTGACCGAGGGGCTCGCCCCGGAAGGGCTAAAGGAATATGTTACCCAGCGCGCGCGTTGGTGCCTTGGCATGATGCAGATCGCCCGCAGCCGCGTCGGCCCGTTCGCCCGCAATAACCTGCGACTGCGCGACCGTTGGAGCGTGATTGACGCGGTACTTTACTGGCTTAGTACCTTTACGTTCCGGTTGGCCTGCCTGACATACACGCTGCTTTACTGGTATTTTAACGTGACTGTCGTCAATGCAACCGTCGCTGATGTCATAAGCTTCTTTGGCACCTATTATGTCTGGGTGCTGCTTGCGATGAACGCCGTGGCACGCGGGCTTGTGGTTCCGATCTTGAATGATGTCAGCCAGATTTTGGGCGCCATTCCGATTTCACGCGCGGCGATTACGGGGCTCATTAAGCCGCATGGCCACCCGTTCTCCGTAACCGCAAAGGGCGGCGACCGGAGTAACATCGTGATCCAATGGGCGCTACTGCGGCCTTATTTGATCCTGATCCTGTTGACGATCGGGGGACTTCTTATCGGGATTTTCTCTGATTGGTATGCTTTCAACGACGCAGGCCAAGGCAAGACGGTCGTCCTGTTTTGGACACTCTATAACGTGCTGGTGTTGTCTATGACGCTGATCACATTTGTAGAACTGCCACGCATCGAGCGCCACATCGCGGATGAGCCGGAAAAGACCGTTCTTCGTTTCGGGAAGGACGCTTTACCCGTGACTGTCGTTTCGCTGACGAAAGATACGCTGCGCTACATCGGGATTCCGCTCCCTCTGGGCTCGACGGGTAGTATCGACCTGCAGGGGATCGGTACCGTCACGGCAACAGTCATCGCCAAGACAAAGGATGGCGCGCGCCTGCGACTACAAACCACCCAAGAGCAAAAAGAAGCGCTAATCATTCGGTTTTATACAGATGGAGACACGCCGGGCGTCTCTGGCGTCAAAACCGTGGCACTGGCCCGAGATCTGGCGCGAAGGTTATCTTTCAGCAGTTGAACCGCGGGTGAAGACCCTGAAAAGCAAATGCGGGCCTCGCAAGGCCCGCATTTCTGGTCGCCAGAACTTACATCAAGTTCTGTACATTAATCCCGAACGTAACGGCGCCAATAACTTCGCCCGTTGCAGGGTCCACAATCGGCAGCGATGCCTGTGATTGATAGAAACCCGTACTGTCATCAAACTCTACTTCGCCGATGTGCAAAGCATCCGGTCCAACGCTGTAGGTCTGTTGCCACTTGGCTTCGTCACCTTGCCAGTAATCAGAAGTTTGCGCGCTTTGGGCGACGTTCAAGCCTTTGTTATCCATCACAAAGACCTCTGTCACAAAACCGGCGGTTGCCTCTTGCTGTTCCAAAAGCCAATTCGACACCGGCGAGGACAATAGTTTTTCAATCAGCGGACCACCGTTATTTTCGGCCTCGGCACGCCATTGTTGATCTAGCGCTATGACTGCGTCTTCGGTCAGGCCCGCATGTTCGACGTTTTGTGCATTGATGGCCGCAATCAGATCCGGGGACGTTAGCCAACTGGACAACTCGTCCTTGGCATATGCTTCCAGCGGAACGCGATAGACGCCGTCCTGCCCCGGCGTGGCAATCAGGTAGAGTGTGATTGTATTGTTCATCGCCACCGAAAGGGTCTGCGACATAGCCGCCGCAGCGATCACATCGTCAGCCGTTGGTACCTGTCCCGCCAAAGCAGCGTCGAAAATGCCGCGTTGGTCCTGCCAGAGCTGCGACGTTGTTTCGAGGCTTGCGCGCACGGCTTCGTTCGGGGGCGGGTTGATACCAGCCGCCGGAAATCCATCCCGCAGGGCAATAAGCGTCTGCTGGAACAGATTGACCGCGGTTGCCAGTTCATCTCGCGCAGCATCTGAACCTGTCCCTGTGGCCAATTCGCACATTGCGCGGGTCATGCGGTAGGCCAACGCCCGCTGCCTGACCGCAAAGTTCAACACCGTCGCATCGCTCTGCAAAAGCTGCTGCGGGTCGGCGTATTGCCCCGACACGGTTGCGGCAAGGGTTTCAGTTTGATTGAACAATGCCGTATAACCGGCGCTGATTATTGCAGCGTCTGAGTCTACGCCAGTACCCGACGCCAGTTTTTCTGCGGCGCTATCCAGCGGCTCCCACAAGGACGCGGTTTCACTAAGCGACTTAAGCGTGCGTCCGCTTTGCTCGGCACCGGGCATTCCCAAGGCCGGACTGCCGTTCACCAGACCGTCAATGATACTGTCGAAATCGTCACGCGAAGACGCAAGTTCTTGCATCGCGCCTTCGGTTCCAATCGCACCGTTCACGCGGCAACTGGCCGAAGCGACCGCTTCGGTCAAGGACCGCAGACTGGCAGAGCGGTTCACCCGCGCCTTGCCACCTGTGTAAAGAGACCGGTCAATTGACTGTGCAGAAACGGGCTGTGCGCTAAAGGTACCAACGGAAGGAAGGGCAGTAACGGCCAAAGCAAAGCAAACCGTTTTTGAAATTCTGCTTAGCATCATCGAGGCGCTAAAGGGATCGCTGCGCGGGGTCATGTTCTTGGTCAGCATCGGTTATTCCTATCGTGTTTTTGCCGGCTTGTCGGCTGCAAGAGCACAAGGCCCCTACATGTTTATGTGATTATGCTGCGCGCCAGATGGTTTCATTCTGTCCGTTGCACAAAGCCCTCTTGGGCCCTGACAAACCAACCGCGCTGCACGCGTCGACAGATAGAAAGCTTTGAATTGCCCATGTCATCTTTGTACTGAGACAAAACACTCAAATGGGCGCGAAGCAGTTGTCGTTCGATCGTGAGTTCAGCGAAGCGCGTTTCAAGAACACGCTT
Source organism: uncultured Yoonia sp. (assembly GCA_965364495.1). GTDB lineage: Bacteria > Pseudomonadota > Alphaproteobacteria > Rhodobacterales > Rhodobacteraceae > Yoonia. Next base: position 12,025 of record CBDTYC010000006.1, read on the forward strand.
CGCTGACTTGGCCTTAGCTTTCGGCGGACTTGGAAACCCACACTTCGACACGGCGGTTGATACCACGGCCGCGCTCGGAGATGTTGCAGGCAGATGGGGCAACTTCGCCGTAACCTGTCGCGGACATCTTGATACCATCAAGTCTGCCTTCTGCGACTGCAAGGATCTCGTCGACGACAGCACCTGCACGCTGGACCGCCAACTGACGGTTGCCTTCAAATGCGCCGACGTCATCGGTAAAGCCAACGAAAGTCACTGCTGTCCCTTCTGGCGCATCTTCAAGATATGCGATCAAGCGCTGCATATCCAAACGGCCACGCTCGTCGATCGAAGAAGACCCTGTGCGGAACCGGAAGGTTGTTGACAGACGGTCATACTGACCCATCTCGCCAAGCATTTCACCAATCACTTCGCCCTCAAAGCCGATGTCATACCGCGAAAATTCTGCGGTCAAAGCGGCATGGCGTGCGTCTGTTTCATCTTGGGTGCGGCGTAGAATACCAAGATCGATAAAGCCGGATTTGCCAATAACGCTATCAGCGGTTTCCGAGATCGAGAAATCAAGGAACGACTGGCTGTTTGCATCCAGGTTGTCGCCGCGGTTGTACAGATACATACGACGGCTTAGCGTATATTCCTCTGTCTTGGCAGAGAACGCGTCAGGCGTTGTAGCGATTCCGCACTCATTGACCAGTTTCAACGGCTTTGCACCACGTTGGAAGGCGTACCCAAGGTATCCAATCGCATTTTTGTCGTGGAACATGACGGAGGACATCGCCTGGTCGTCAACGGAAATACCCTGCGGAAGGAAATCAGGCCGCTCATCCCCGTAAAGGTATGTCATGAAATAGTCATAGCTTGCCGAATCCGCTTGGTGCGTGATCACGTTGATCGCATGATCCGCGCCACCGACTTCTGACCAGTTTGTGATCTCGCCAGAAAAAATGCCTCTAAGTTGCTCTTGGTCCAGCTGTTCAACTGGGTTGGACGCATGCGTCACAACAACCATACTGTCGACGGCGATGATCCGCTCTTGGCTTGGGCTGACCATGCTGCCAGCGCCTGCTGCGCGCAATGCGCGCGCTTCATCTTGTGTAATGCGGCGCGACGACATGCCGATATTGGCACTCCCGTCCAGCAACGCCTGAAACGCGTTTGCATCGCCGGTTGATGATACAAGGTAGGAACCGATTTCATCACCGAAACCGCCGTCACCAATCAGGTTTACCAATGTCTGACCTGCTGCCGCGTTGTTAATCTCGGCGTCTGCATCCAGAGAAGCTGCGTAGCCACTCATCAAAAGCGGCATCATACCAAGACCAAGCGCTTCGGAACCAACAATCACGACATCGGCAGATGTGCTTTCAAAGTTGGGGCAAGCTTGACCTTCGCAAATCATGCTGCTGGTCGCGACCCGCAGATCGCCCAGCGATGTTCGGATAACGTAGTTGTCACTTTCGACGCCGATCAGGTCGCCGACAAGGCTCATCGTACCGTCGGTTGATGTCAGTGTAACCTCTTGCGCCATAACTGCGTGCGGGATCAATATTCCGGACGCCAAAGCAAATCCCGCTACAGATGCTTTCAGTCGTTTTTTGAGTTCGTGTACCAAAGTATTTCTCCTGTTCTTTTTCATAAAGGGTGAAATGACCCCTCTACGAAGACCAAATCCAATCAATTCGGAGATATGCCCCGACATGATTTCCCGCATCATTATTTGGAAACAACCAACTCATCACATTTGGAAACAAACCACCCAATTTGGTGCAAATTGTGTCTAAACATTGTTTCTTTGTGAGGCTTTTCTTGGCGTATTTCGGACGGATTGGTCGCGTGCGCTCTACACGGTCGGCTTAAAAAAGTAAGGAAAATAAGGCGATATGGCCTTAGCAAGTTCGTAAATCTGCCCCCTGCCGCGGCGGCATTCTACAATTCCAGGGTTTGCCTCGAATAGCGCCACCAACGAAACGCCGAATCTTGATCGAAGCGACCACAATTGATGGGGCTTTGTTTCCGCATTGGCATCAATAGGCGCTTCGATCCGTATTCCAAAGGCAAAAACGTAGTCAGGTGCACGAGTGCTTTGATGCATCGTCACGCCAACGTTTTTTTACTCATCTCAAGCGAAGTCAGCCGCACTTACCCGTACCGCTATGGCATGGGTACATCCGTTGTAAACTTTGGTACGGAATAGCCAGCCTGCACGGCGGGGCGTTCGGCGATCCGCAGGTACCAGTCACGCACGTTTGGAAAATCGTCCAGATCGATTTCTTGCCACTCAAAACGGGATATCCACGGCCAGCAGGCCATATCGGCGATTGTATAGATACCGCGCCCGTCGCCCGCGATATAGTCGCGCCCCGCAAGCCTGTCGTTCAGAACGCGGTAAAGGCGGCGACCTTCGCTCGCATAGCGTTGCTCGGCATAGTCGGATGTGCCCTTGTTGAATTTGACGAAGTGATGGACCTGCCCCAGCATCGGACCCAACCCGCCCATCTGCCACATCAGCCATTCCATCATGCGCCAGTACTCGGGCCCTTCACACTGGAACCTTTTGTATTTGTCCGCGAGGTAAAGCATGATCGCGCCCGTTTCCATCAGATGGATACCAGTCTCTTGATCCACAATTGCTGGAATGCGGTTGTTGGGTGCAATCTTTAGAAAGTCTGGCGCGAATTGCTCGTCTTTGGTGATGTCAATGGGGTGGACCGTATAGGGCACACCCAATTCCTCAAGCAGGATCGAGACTTTGCGGCCGTTAGGCGTTGTCCAAGTGTAGAGATCAATCATGACTAGTGTCCTTTATCAGTCCGTGGTGGCCAATCAGGCGCGTGCTGGGCTGTAAAGTGTGCCAAAGCCCGCTCGGACGCAATCCGTGTTGGTGACTAATCTATAATGGAAAACCGACAGATCCATCTTGCGGCCGTTTGAGGCGCAGCGCGCAATCGAACCTGATTTAGGCTGTCTCGAGTTTTTTGTCAGCAAAGCTACTTCGGATCAGCCACTTCGTAAGGTTCCTTGCCATCCCTGAATGCCCGATAAGCGAGATAGCCTCGTTGGCGATCTCGGTTTCAAAGCTGGAATGCCCCATCCATGCCGATGTCATCGCCCGCAATTCGCTAACAATGAACAAATCGACGTTGTAGCCCGGATCCACGTAGCACAAATCGGTCTCGATCCCCGGCTTGATGACAAGCCAGTAGTTCGCTTGCGCGTTCGGGCGATCATTCAAGGTAAACTGGATCACGCATTTGTTGATTGGCAAACTCGACCGATTGATCTTGCGCCGGATGTTCCACATCAGCATGCGGGCATCGAGGCATTGCAGCGAGACGTCGGTTTCAATATTGCGATGCGCCCATTCGCCAAGGCGCACGACGATTGGTTCCAATTCGTCGGCGCGCTTGGTCGTCATATACTCGGCATAGCCACTTGCCCCGCTTTCGCAGCGTTGCACCAGTCCCTTGGCCTCCATCTCTTTCAGGCGCTTTGACAGCAGGCTCGGGGACATCCCCGGCAGGCCGCGACTGATATCGTTGAAACGCGTTGATCCGTTCCACAATTCGCAAAGAACCAACATTGTCCAACGCGGCCCGAGAAGATCAGCAGCCATAGCGATGGGGCAAAATCGAGGGTAAACACTCTGGGACATGACAATACCTTTCACCGCAAGGGTGCCACGTCCTGCGCTACCAAACTAGTACATTAGCTGTAGTGGGTTCACTTCTCTTCGTTGACTGGAGGCAATGCTGCGCGTCGCGCCATAGTTCAACATGTTCAAAACACTGAAGGAGAAAGTGAATGCCACTTGTAGATATTGAAGTTATCGAAGGCGTCTTTGATCAGGCCCAGAAGGCGCAAATGATCGAAAAGGTGACAAATGCCATGGTCGAGATCGAAGGCGAAGCCATGCGGGGCGTCACTTGGGTCCGCGTCAAAGAAGTACGCAGCGGGCAGTGGGGCATTGGTGGAAGCACCCCGAGCGCAGCAGACATCAAGGCAATGGCCGCAGGCTAACATTCTGGCCGCCGTGGAGTATCCTTGGCGGCCACCCCCTGAATAGCGACCAACCAAATCAAAAGAGACCTGCGTTATGCTAGTGGACAACTTGCGCCCCGAGTGATCCGGCGGAACGGTGCCGTGGCACTAGTCGTCGATGCGTTGCCAGTTCAAGCGGACCTCAAGGCCCCCCAAGGCCGCACGTCCGAGTGTAAGCGAGCAACCATGCGCTGTGGCCATCTCGTTCGCGATGCTTAGCCCTAATCCCGTTCCCGGCTTTTCATTGTCCAACCGGCCACCGCGTTCAAATACTGCGGCCCGCGCGGCATCAGGAATCCCGGGACCGTCATCTTCAACAGTAAGGACCGTCCGGTCATCTTCTGAACGCGCCCGCAAAACGATTTGCCCGTCTGCCCACTTCATCGCGTTGTCGATCAGATTTCCCAAAAGCTCGGTGAGATCAAATTCGTCAAACGGGGCGCGCAGGGTATCAGGGACCTCGATTTCCCATTCAATATGTTCCGCCCCGGGTTGACGACTTAAGGCGACATGCAGGCGACTGGCAATAGGCGCAACTTTGCAGCTTCGTGTCATCTGGTGGCTATCCCTGCTACGGGCAAGTTCGCGTTCGACGATGTATTCAATATTCGCAATCTCTGTGTTCAATTCATCTGCGATTTCATTTTGCCCATTTTTGCGCACCTTGCGTTCAACGCCGTGCATGATCGTCAGCGGCGTCTTCAGGCCATGCGCCAAGTTCGCCGCACCGACGCGAACGCGTTCCAATGACTTGGCATTCGTATCTAGAAGCTGGTTCACTTCGTCCGCCAGCGGCATGATCTCGGCAGGGTATCCTTGTGATAACCGGTCTGTCGTTGAATTGCGGATGCGGCTGAGTTCTGCGCGCACCTTGTCCAACGGCTGCAACCCGAGCTTCACCTGAAGCCAGCTTGCGGCCAGCAATAGCACGCCAAGAATAGTGAGTGCCAAGACCGAATAACTGAAGAATCCCGCCACCGAAGCGTCAAGATCTGTTCGGTCAATAGCCACCGCCAGATACACCTCACGACGCGCGCTCCCTTCGCCTGTCGTCACAATCCAACTTGCTACGGCAACGGCTTCACCCCTCCCGAGTTCGAGGTTCTCGTAGGCGATGCGACCCGCCGTGTCTGGGCGATCCAAAACAAGCGGCGCGGCCCAAAAAGAAGGCGACAGGATCGGGGGTTCATCATCTATTTGTATTTGCCAGTAATAGCCTGACAAAGCCTGATCAAAACGTGGATCTGAAAGCGGCGCGATCTCGATTTCATCTGTCGCGCCGATGCCGACATTGCCACTCAGAACCAGAAGATAGGTTTCAAGTTCGCTTTGAACACGTTCTTCGAAATACATACGGAACAGAAAATTCAGCACAAACGCAGTGGCGATCAGTGCGAGTATCGTCGTGACGGCTGCGGCCAAAAGCAGGCGCAGACTGAGCGAAGACTTCACGGTTCATCCTCTGCAATCATGTAGCCAAATCCGCGTCGTGTCTCGATAATATTTCCGCCAATCTTGCGGCGCAATCGCCCGACAAGCACCTCAACTGCGTTGCTGTCCGGTTCCTGATCCCGGTAGTAGATGTTTTCGACCAATTCTTCTTGTCCGATCACCTGACCCTTGTGATGCATAAGGTAATTGAGAAGTCGGTACTCTAGCGGTGTGATCTTCAGCGGACGCCCATCGACCGAAACCCGCATCTGTCTGAGATCAATCCGCAGCGGCCCCGCTTCAAGTGTTGTGGTCTTTTGCCCGCCGGAACGGCGCAGAAGGGCGCGAAGTCGCGCGACGAGTTCCTCCATTTGGAACGGTTTACCCAAATAATCATCTGCGCCTGCATCAATTCCCTCAACACGTTCGTTCCAGTTTGCGCGTGCCGTCAGTAGAATGACGGGCATATCCAGACCCTCTTCACGCCATTTGCGCAGCACAGAAATGCCGTCGCGCTTGGGCAGGCCCACGTCAAGAATTGCGGCGGCATATTTTTCTGTACTGCCAAGGAACCAGCCCTCTTCGCCGTCACTCGCGATCTCTGGAATCAGACCTTCACTGGTTAGAACGTCTGCGATCAACGCAGCGATTTTATGTTCGTCCTCGACGATCAGAATACGCATCTAGCAGTACTTCACATTGGTGATTTGACCTGATCTTGCATCGACAGTGACCGACACGATAGCACCAGATGGAATAACAATAACGACACCAAATGTAGGGGACCGCCCGCTATCCGAAAAACCGACCCGCAACAATCTGCCCGGGTGCCTTGCTTGCACGTAGCCCACGACCTCTCTCAGAGGCTTGGCATCACCGCGCGAAATCGCCTGCTGCGCACGCTCGTAATCACTGCGTGTGATCTGCCCGCCACCTGGAAGGGACGTTTGGCGGCACGAACCGGGACCACTCGGGCCGCTTAGACCAGTGCCATCATTGGGCCGGGAAGGACCGCTGGGACTGGACGGAGCCGAAGGTGGTGATGGTGGTGTTGGTGGTGAAGAAAGACTGGGTGCTGATGATGCAGAAACACTGGATGCCGCATGTGCCTTACTTAGCCCCAGAATAACCGGAGACACATAAATGCCGGCTGCACCCAGCCCCAACCGCGCCAATGCCGCGCGTCGGGATATGCGGTTTGTACGCTTCATTCGGCGGCCAATTCAGCGTGCGCTGGCACAATAAGCCCGGACTCTGCAAGGCTCTGCATCAGATAGGCGCTGTCAGCTGCGATCTGGTCAGGCGCAGTATCTTCGAAGGCAATTGTTAGAATCTCGATGACCTCGTCCAGATTTGCGGGCTCAGCGAGTATTTTCCAGATTGCCACCGATCCCGCGTTAAGGCGGTAGATTGACAGACCGTTGCTATCTGCAAGGAATTGATCCTGATCCACCTGCGTTTCAGTCACGCCAGCGGCTTGGATGTATTGGCATGATCGCACAAATTCCGGCTTGGGTTGGTCAAGTTTGCCCAGTGGCGCTTGCTCTGGGGCCGGCGCGGTCATGCCATGTTTGACGGATGGCAGCGACTGTAGCGCTGGATGTTTGGCAATGAACGCGGCCGCCTCTTCTCCGCTATGATAGGTCAGTCGAAATACCGGTAGATCATCGGTCAGCGCATCCAACGTTTTTAGGATAGTACTTGAAAGTTGGGTGCGCGCGAAGTTCTGACTGATCAGGCTCGAGAGCGCGTCAGCGCGTGGGATCGGTTCAAGAAATGGCGCAACAGGGTCGTTCTGTCGATCAAGTATCACCATCGCACCAAGTGCCATTGTTTCACCGCCGGACGCTATTGGTGCGCTCTGCAGGTATTTATACTGGCTGTTGCTCGGACCCGTATCTTGCTGAACCCATGCATGAAAATCATCGCTGAAGCCCTCGGGCACAGGTAAGCGAATGCGTGGAGCGACGCCGTTTGCTAAACCAAGATAAGTCTGGCTTTGGACATCGACACGTACTGGCAGGAAATCATCTGTATAGGCTTTATGCCCAAGCCGTGCGAGCGCCGCAGTCACCGTGCTTTTGCCCGCACGACGGGTATTTGGAAAAATAATCAGCCGACCTGAAAACGCGACTGCGGCTGCGTGCAGGCAGAGTAACGATGGATCAGAGCGTAGCCGTTCCCAAGCCATTTCAGCCACAAGATCGCAAATGACATTGACCGCATTCCAGCGGCGCGGGTCAGATTGCATTTCAGCGAGTTCAAGCTCCCATTTGTCGGCACCGCTGGGCCTGATGGTCACAAAAGGCCGCCCTTCACAAATGGCGGTCATCTTGTAAGGCCAAGCGGCAAGAACGTCAGAGATCATTGGCAGCAAGCGCGCCGCGTTCTCCAAAGCAACTGGATTCTTCAATCCATCAAATTGCAGATACGTCGTCTTATTCACAGTCAGACCTTCTTGGCTGCCTTGGACGCTACCCAAAACGCGTCACTAAGAAAAGTAAAACGGCCCAACTGCGCTGTAATTTGCAGCTGGGCCAATCCGATCAAAAGGCTTCTTCGCCCAATGATTGCTGGTCGCTTATGACAGACCCATGCATCGCTTTGTTCCGTCATCCTCGTTAATGACGACTTCACCACCGGCTGCTTCGCATTCTTCCGTGGTCATGATCCGCGCAGGTCCGCTTGGACCGCTTGGTGATGATATTGAAGAAGGCCCGGATACATCACTTGGACCGGACGCATCACTTGGACCGGATCCGTCGCTTGGCGCGGATGTGACACTGGCTGTCGACCCTGCGCTTGGCGTAGATGAGGAACTGACCGACGAAGCTGCGTGCGCGGCAGACAGCATGGTAAAGGCAGGAATTGTATAGGCAGCAAACGCTGCCCCCCCGAGGCGGGTCATTGCCTTGCGGCGGGAAAGTTTCTTTTCGACTTCATCAGACATTCTAATGATCCTTCTATTGGCTTTTGTGGGTCTAGGTTTTCACCTTGCACCTTTGTAGCCCAAAGTCTCCTTCAATCGCCTGAACCGGCCGGTCAGCGTTTTGTCAGGTTGGCAAGCCCATGATTTCAAGCATCAAAATGCTACTGCCTTTCATGGCGCGCACAAATATTGGCGTTAAGGTGTTCGCGACAATCCTCATCCAGCGCTGACGTTGCCGCCTTAGGGTCAAGGATTTGTCCTGCATTGGCTTGTCAAATGGGTGGCGATCCGAGAAGGACTCGAACCCTCAACCTGCTGATTAGAAGTCAGCTGCTCTATCCAGTTGAGCTATCGGACCGCATGGGCGCTGGTATTGCGTGCCGGCGCCAGTTTTTGCAAGCCTAAAACAGTCTGCTGTAAACTTGGCCAAAGTTGTATCGAAGCTGCAAAATTTACCACATAGTTACAATGACTTATTATTGGTGAGTTCATAATGGGACCAAGGATCCCACGAGAATCGGGGAAAGATCCCGCGAAATCATTCAAAAGACAACAAAAAATCCCGCCGAAGCGGGCTGTCGACCTGGTGAG